>NZ_JBEOXE010000019.1:89489-123160 GCF_040296485.1 Streptomyces sp. NPDC002138
GCGGCCAAGCGGCCCACCGGCTCCGGTCCGGCTGACGCGGCCAAGCGGCCCACCGGCTCCGGTCCTGCCGACGGGGCCAAGGCGGGTTCCGGTGTGGGCGGAGTCGGCGGGCGGCCCAGCGGTTCCGGTGCCGCGGGGGACAAGGTGGCGGGGCGGGGCGATGCCGCCGAGCGGGCCAGTACCTTCGTGCCGCTGCGCGGCGAGGGGGCTCCTGCCAAGGCCGAGCCCAAGGCCACCCCGCCCCCGGCGCCGAAGGCGCCCACGGCGCCCACGGCGAACAAGCCCCCCACCACCTACACCGGCTCCGAGCGGACCACGCAGCAGCCCCTGCCGCCGCGGCCCCCGCTCGACATGCTCGCCGAGCTGACCAACAACCCGCCCCCGCCGCCGAGCCCCATCCGCACCACCGTGCGCCGGGTCAAGATCTACGCCCCTCTGCTCGCGCTGCTGGCGGTCATCCTGGGCATCGTCCAGCTGGTGCGCCCGCTGCCCGCGCCGACGCTGAAGATGACGGCGAAGGCCTCGTACGCCTTCGAGGGCGACAAGCCCGCGCTCCCGTGGCCCAGCGAGGGCCAGGCGTACATGGCCGCGGCGGGCCTCGGCACGCTCGGCTCGTCCGGCGAGATGAAGCCCGTACCGATCGCCAGCGTCACCAAGTCGATGACGGCGTACATCATCCTGCGCGACCACCCCTTCAAGAAGGGGGAAAAGGGCCAGATGATCGACATCGACAAGACCGCCGAGACCGAGGGCAAGAAGAACAACTCCACGGACAACGAGTCCACCCTCGATACGGTCGTGGAGGGCCAGAAGATCTCGGAGTACGACGCGATCGCGGCCCTCATGATCCCCTCGGCCAACAACATCGCGCGGCTCCTCGCCCGCTGGGACTCCGGCAGCCAGGAGGCGTTCGTCGCGAAGATGAACGCCACCGCCAAGGAACTCGGCATGACCAACACGACGTACACGGACCCCTCGGGTCTGGACGCGACCACGGTCAGCACCGCCGAGGACCAGGTCAAGCTGGGTCTCAAGATCGTCGAGATGGACGCCCTGCTCGACATCACGCGCAAGCCCAGCTGGGTCGACCCGTCGGGCAAGACGTGGCCCAACTGGAACCGCCTGGTTCCGCTGAACGACTCGCTCGGCATCAAGACCGGTACGACGACGAAGGCGGGCGGAAACCTCCTCTTCGCCGCCCAGAAGAAGGTCGGCAACACCAACCAGCTGATCGTCGGCGCCGTCCTCGGGCAGCACAAGCCGCCGATCATCGACACGGTGGTCGCGGCGAGCAAGCAGCTGATGATCGCCACGCAGAAGTCGCTGCAGGGTGCGACGGTCGTGAAGAAGGGCGATGTCGTCGGGTACGTCGACGACGGGCTCGGCGGCCAGGCCCCGGTCGTCGCCACCGCCGACGTCCAGGCGGTCGGGTGGTCGGGCCTCACGGTCACCGTCAAGCTGAGTGACGGCGGCACGAAGATCCCGGGGACGGCGAAGGCCGGCACCCAGGTGGGAGTGCTGACCGTCGGCGAGGGCGCGAGCCAGGTGAAGGTGCCGGTCGCGCTCCAGCGCGAGCTGGCCGCGCCGGGCATCGGCAGCAAGCTGACGCGGGTCGGCTGACAGCAGGCGCGAGACGGTGCACGGCGCCCCGGGCAACCCCGGGGCGCCGGGTCGCGTCTTGGCTCCGGGACGGATGTTGGGGAGTGCGGCAGTGACCACCGCTGAGCAGGGTCGGAAGCAGGAGCGGGCGCGCACGCGGACGCGGCACGACGACCGGGACGCGGGCGCCGCCGGAGGCGACTCCGGACGCGACTCCGCAGGCGACTCCGCAGGCGACTCCGGAGAGACCGGCATAGCGACCGGTGGCCCGGGCCCGAGCCCGAGCCCATGCCCGAGCCCGGACGCCCCCGCGCACCCGGACGCATCCGCGCCCACACCCCCACCCACGCCCCCGCACGGGCAGCCGCACGGGCAGCCGCACGGCTTCCGGCACGCGCTCCGGCTCCGCTGCCGCGCCGCGCTCGCCTTCGGCCACCGTCACCCGATCGGCGTGACGACCGCCCTCGCGGCGCTCGTCCACGTCGCCTGGTTCTTCAGCTTCGCGAACAGCGGCGGCGACCTCGCCGCCCAGGACGCCTGGGCCGAGTTCGTCGGCCGGCACCCGGATTCCGCGTACAACCTCGCCTGGTACGGCGGCATGCACCCGGTGTCCTACAGCGTCGTCTCGCCGTACCTCATGCACGTCCTCGGTGTCCGCACGACGATGATGATCGCCGGAACCGTCTCCGCCGCCCTCCTCGCGCTGATCCTGACCCGCTGCCGGGGCGCCGTCCGGCAGCCGCTGTGGCCCGCGCTCGCCGGCGTGTACGGGCTGTTCTGCAACGCCGTGTCCGGCCGGGTGACCTTCGGACTCGGGGCCATGTTCGCGCTCGGCGCCGTCGCGGTGGCCTTCTGCTGGCCGCGCAAATGGGCCGGGCGGCGCTGGGCCAAGGGGGCCGCCGCCGCCGTACTGGCCGCCGTCGCGACCGCCTCCAGCCCCGTCGCGGGGCTCTTCCTCGGGGTGATCGCAGCCGCGCTGTTCCTGAGCGGGCGGCGCCCGGGTGCGTACGCCATCGGGCTGCCTCCGGTGGCCGTGGTCGGGCTGTCGGCGTGGCTCTTCCCGTTCTCCGGGACGCAGCCGATGGGGCTGGGCTCGGCCTGGCTGCCGTTCCTGTTCGGGGTGCTGGTCGCGGTGCTCGTACCGAAGGGGTGGAAGACGGTCCGGATCGCCGCGGCCGTCTACGCCTTCGGGGTCTTCCTGACCTGGGCGATCGATTCACAGGTCGGCTCGAACGTCACCCGCCTCGCGATGCTCTTCGCCGGGGCCGTCCTGGTCGCGGCCCTCCCGCACGCGCTGCCGCGCTCCCGCCGCTGGTACGCGTTGGTGCTGGCCATCGTCGGTGTGGCTTCGTGGATAACCGTCAACAGCGTGCAGGACATGGTCCGCACCACCCCCGTGGCCGCCTGGAACCGCGAGCTGGCCCCGCTGATCGACCAGCTCCAGAAGGTGGGCGCGGACCGCGGCCGGGTCGAGGTGGTCCCGGTCAGCAGCCACCGCGAATCCTCGGCCATCCCCTCGTACGTGAACCTGGCGCGCGGCTGGAACCGGCAGGCCGACCTGGAACGCAACCCGCTCTTCTACGACGACACGCTGACCGCCGGTTCCTACCGCGCCTGGCTGGACCGCTGGGCCGTGCACTACGTGGTCCTGCCCGCCGACAAACCCGACAAGGGCGGCGAGGCCGAGGCGAAGCTGGTGCGCGCCGGCCTGCCGTACCTCCAGCAGGTCTGGGGCGACGCGAACTGGCAGCTCTTCAAGGTCGACCGGCCGACCGCGCTGGTGTCCGGTCCGGCGACGGTGGTCCGCGCGGGCGCGGACGAGCTGGTGGTCGACGTACGGCAGTCCGGCCGGGTGCTGGTGCGGATCCCCCACTCGCCGTGGCTGGGCCTGGTCGACGCCGAGGGCAAGCCGGTGGCGCCGCCGCAGGAGACGGAGGCCTCGAAGGCCCGGGGCGCGGCCACGCCCAAGGGGGCGGCGAAGGCGGCGAAGGAGTTCGCGAACACGGCCGGCTGCCTGTTCAAGTCGGAGCCGGACGGTGTGGGCGACGTCTGGACGGAGCTGCTGGTCCCGACGGCGGGGGAGTACCGGGTGGCGGCGAAGTACCAGCTGCCGCGCGGGACCCCGTGCCCGGAGGAGCTGGTCCGCGAGGCGGTGGGGGCGCCGGAGCTTCCGTGAGGGAGCGGGGCGGAAGGGCGGCGGGGGCGGCGGCTCGGTGGGGGCCGCTCGGTGGGGGCCGCTCGGCGGGGGCCGCTCGGCGGGGGCGGCTCCGCCGGGGTGCGTTCATCCTCATATCTGCATACCATCCCCATAGGTCTAAAAGGTCTAAAGGGTCTAAAAGCTCTCATGAGTCCGATTGGGTGCTTCCCGAAGGAGTTGACGACGGGATGAGCAAAGAGCAGAAGCGGCAGGACTTCCGTACGGCGGTCGCCAAGGCGCTGGAGATGCCCCAGGAGCCGAAGGGCCCGGGCCACGGGTACGAGGGTGGACTGCGGAGCAAGGTGAAGGGCGGAGCGCACACGAAGGCGGCTCTGAAGCGGTCGGGGACGCCACAGGGCGACCGGATCGGAGAGCGCAGCAGGGGCCTCAGCTGACGGAGTCGAGGTCTCGAGGTCAGGCAGAGGGCGCGTAACGGTCCTCGGAAGCCCTCCCGGCGGCGGCCGGGAGGGCTTCGTGGGTCTCGGTAACGCCTTCGCGCGGACGTGTCCGGCCAACTGTTACGTCACCGAGGGATTACCAGAACATGACCCTCGTAACGTCTCATGTGTCGCCGGGACCACGCAGAACGCGGGGCGGCGCCGAGACGAGGGGAACACTCATGCGCGCCACCTTCCGAACCGCAGCCGTAGCCGCTGGAGCCGCCGGAGCCGTCGTCGCGCTGGCTCTCCCGGCGGGCGCGGCCTTCGCCGCCGGCACCCCCGCGCCGCACCCCACCGCCACGGGCGCGGCGCGCGAGTCAGCCCGTGTGTTCGTCCGCGCGTACGAGAATGTCGGCGGCTCCGGCTTCGACGCCCGCGTCTACAAGATCAAGAACGGCTACGAGGCCGATCTGTTCCGCGGCGGCGACGGCGGGGCCGTATGGCACACGATGAAGACGTACGGCAAGAAGTCCGACGTCGCCCGGCACGACGGCGCCCGCTTCGTCCTCAACACCGACGGCACGCTGAAGGCCTGGACCGGGACGGTCCGGCCCGCCACCCCGCCGAAGAAGACCGAGCCGCAGAAGACCGACCCGAAGACCGAGCCGCAGAAGACCGACCCGAAGACGGCCGAGCCGCAGAAGACCGGCCCGGCGAGCGTCACCCCGGCGACGGACGGCACCAAGAAGGTCACGCCGATCGTGCCGAGGGGCGGGGTCAAGGCCGGCGCCGAAGGGGTCGTCGGATACACGGGCGGCAGCAGCGTCCCGCTGATCGCCGGCAGCGCGGGCATCGCCGCCGTCGGCGCCGCGGGCCTCGGCTTCGCCATGCTGCGCCGCGGCCGCTCCGACCGCTGACCGGCCCCGCCCACCGCCGTCACCCCCGCCCGCCCGGAGAACCCGCCATGACCCGCACCAGTACGAGCACGAGTACGAGCACCGGCCGCTCCCGCTCCCGCACCCGCTCCCGCTCCCGCATCCGCCCCCGCCGAGCCCTCGCCACCGCGGCCCTGGCGCTCGCCGCTGCGGGCGCCGTGACGGCCTGCGGAGCGGGTTTCGGAGCCGGGTCCGGGGCCGCGCTCCCGCCGGACCCGAAGGTCGGCAGCACGGTGGCGGCCGCCGACCCGGTGGCCAAGGTGGCGCACGCGCTCCCGAAGTCCCGGCCCACCGGTATGAAGATCGACGCGGCCGGGGTGGACGCGAAGCGGATGGTCGGCCTCACGGTGGACGCGGCGGGCGAGCTGGGCGTGCCCGACGCCGAGACGGAGGCCGATACCCCCGGGTGGTGGACGGGCGGGGTGACCCCGGGTGAGCGGGGGGTCTCCGTACTCGTGGCGCACTTCGACACGAAGTTCGGGCCGGCGCTGATGAAGGACGTCAAGAAGATCAAGCTCGGCGACCTGGTCGAGGTGCCGCGCGAGGACGGGAAGACGGCCACGTTCAAGATCCGCGAGATCGAGGACGTCAACAAGAAGGACTTCCCGACGGACAAGGTCTACGGCGCCACGGACCGCCCGGAGCTGCGCCTGCTGACCTGCGGCGGCGAGATCAAGGACGGGCACCGCACCAACAACGTCATCTTCTACGGCGACCTCGTGGCGTGACCCATTACCGTGATCCGACGGGGAACGGCGCACCCGAGCCGCTCCCCGGCCCCGGGGTGTCACCGGACACCCCGGACATCCGCATCCACGCCTGCCGGGACGGCCGGGTCCTGAGGAACATGAACACTTGCGAGCGCCGCCGATGACGAATCGGTTCCGCACCTCGCGGCGCACCCCGCCGCGCACCGCACCGCGGACCCCGCGCCGCACGCCCTTCCGCTTCCCGGCGTGGACGGCGACGCTCACGTGGAAGGCGGCGGTCTTCATCACCCTCATGTGCTGCGGGCTGGCCGCCCTCCTCGGCGGGCTCGTGCACAGCGCCATGACCAACCAGACCATCGCGACCGCCCGGGAGAAGGCCCTCGACCGCCTCGACCGGGTCACGGAGGCGTACGAGACCGGCACCCGCACCCCGCGCGGCGAAGGCCTCGACCCCAGGGCCCTGCCCGCCGAGCTGCGGGCGCACGCGGCGGGAGGCCGGCGCGGCACCCGCGTCGGCGTACTCCGCGACAAGCCGGTCATGTGGGCGGCCGGTCCCGCCGACCGCGACGGCGTGATCGCCGCCGCCGTCGACTACAGCGCCAGCGAGAAGACCATCGCCGACCTCGACCGGGCCATCCTCGGCTCCGCGGTCCTGGCCATCGGCGGCACCCTCCTCATGGGCGCCATCGGTGTCACCCGCATCACCCGCCGACTCCACCAGACGGCCCAGGTCGCCCGCCGGATCAGCGCGGGCGACCTGGACGCGCGGGTCGACGACTCGGCGGGGACGCGGGACGAGGTGGCCGCCGTGTCCGACGCCCTGGACATCATGGCGGCCTCCCTCCAGCGCAAGCTCGAAGCGGAACGCCGCTTCACCGCCGACGTCGCCCACGAACTGCGCACCCCGCTGACCGGCCTCAACGCCGCCGCCGAACTCCTCCCGCCGGGCCGCCCCGCCGAACTCGTGCGGGACCGGGTGCAGGCCATGCGCGCCCTGACCGAGGACCTGCTGGAGATATCCCGCCTGGACACCCGCAGCGAGCGCCCGGAGCTGGATTCGTACGACCTCGCGGAACTGGCGGCCCGTACGATCCGGGCCTCGGGCACGGACACCCGCCTGGACGTGATCACCTCCCACGTCGTGGAGACCGACCACCGCCGGGTCGAGCGCATCCTGGGCAATCTGATCGCCAACGCCCACAAACACGGCGCGGCGCCCGTCACGGTCACGGTGAACGGCGCCACGGTGACGGTGACGGACGCGGGCCCCGGCTACCCGGAGTACCTGCTGACGAGCGGCCCGCAGCGGTTCCGCACGGAGGGCATGAACAAGGGCCACGGCCTGGGCCTGACCATCGCGGCGGGCCAGGCCCGCGCCCTCTCGGCCACCCTGGCCTTCACGAACCGCCCCCAGGGCGGCGCCGAAGCCCGCGTCACCCTGACCCCGCCCCCGCCCCCACCGGGCCCCTCGACTCCGGGCCCCCACGCCTGAACCCCGGGCAACGCGAAGGCCCCCCGGCCGTGCTCGGCCGGGGGGCCTTCGTCGTACGTCCCGCTCGGCACCAAAAAGCGCCGTTCACGTGCCCTCGGCAGGATTCGAACCTGCGACACCGGCTTTAGGAGAGCCGTGCTCTATCCCCTGAGCTACGAAGGCGGGCCTTGAGCGAAACGTGGCCGAATACTCTGCGTGAATCTTCGGCTGACCACTGCAAGGTCCTGGGTTGCCACGAGGGCAACCCAGGGACAGCGTAGCGGATCAGGACGGGGCGCTGGGGCTCAGTTCTTCGGGGGCCGGATGCCGCCTTCTGAGGTCTCGGCGTCCGCGTCGGCGTAGGTGGGATCTTCCCGGTAGCGGGCTGCGCTGGTGGCGTTCTGGGCGAGGAGGAAGCCGAGGATGACCAGGCTTTGGGCGTCGGCACCGAAGGCGATCATGCGGCGGTTCCAGAGGGAGCGGTCGAGCTGGGAGAAGCCGGCTTCGGTGTCTTCTCGGCCGCCGTAGAGGGTCTGGTGGGTGCCGGTGGCGTCGGGGATTTGGAGGAGGTGTTCGGCGCGGTGGAATCCGGTCTCGGTGTCGCTCTGCCCGTCCTCGCGTTCTCCGGGGGTGGTGGTGATGCCGACGGGCTCGCGGTGTTCGTGGGCTCCGCGGGCACAGGGGACGGCGAGCAGGTGGTACCAGCGGTGGGTGTTCGGGCTGCTGCGGCGTTCGAGCTTGCGGATGGGCAGCGGTAGGAGGGTGGCCGTGCCGGTGTCGAGGAAGACGCGTTCGTGGGCGCGTCCCTTCTTGGACCACAGTCCGTGGCGGCAGCGCCCGTAGTCGAGGGTGCGCAGGTATCGGGGTTTGGCTCCCTTGTGCTGCTTGTTGATGAGGAGCTTGCCGCGGCGGGCGATGACGTCGCGGTGCATGCCGCGGAAGGCCCCGTCGTAGAGGACGCCCATGCAGCCCTCCGCGGCGTCGAGGATGGCGCAGGCGAGTTTGAGGGCTACTGCGGCTTCGCCGCCCTCTTGGTCGTGGGGAACGTGGCTGTAGCGCAGGAAGACACGACGGAAGTAGCCGCGGTGACGGGTGGAGAACACGACGAACTTGCTGCCCAGGACCATCGTGCCGTCCGAGTCCCTGTTGTCCTTCGGGTCCTTGGCCTTTGGGCCGGTAGTCGCGTCTCGCGTTGCCGCTGCGCCGCTCTCGTCTTCCTCGTCCCTCTTGCCGCCGCCCTCCTTCTGCCAGGCGGCGGCGGGGTCGACGCGGTGGCTGCGGCGCACGCCGTTCTCGTCGACGCTGTAGGGAACGGTGGAGAGGGTGGGAGATTTGGCCACGGTGCCGTCGCCGGCGATGAGTTGATGGCGGCCCGGGTTGCTCCAGGAGCGGCGTTCCTCGGGAGGCAGGAGCCCTTGGCGGAGGGCTTGGGCGAGGGCGAGTTCCGCGAACGTCTCGGAGAGTTCGTTCAGGTGGGGGATCAGGAGGGTGCCTTGAGCGTGCTGCCACTGGTGGCGGGTGGGTCCGACCTCGGGCAGGCTGCGCGCCTCGTCGCTGCCGAGGTGGTGGGCTACGCCCTTGCGGATCTCCTCCCAGACGGCCTGGTCGCGAAGTTCTCCGGCGCAGTAGCGGGCAGAGCCGTGGATTCCGCGCAGGGCGAGGAAGAGGAGGTAGACGTACGGCGGGAACGCGCGAGGGCGCCCCACACGGGGACCGCCGGTGCTGTCGATGGCGGCGGTGAGCCGGTAGACGTCCTCGAAGAAGGCGACGTCCTTGATGCGGTGGGAGACGGTACGGATGTCGGACTCCAGGGCCCGGCGCGCGGCCTTCTTGCGGATGTTGCGCGGGGCGGGGTCACCGAAGAGGTCATCGGGCATGGCGTCCGGCCTCCCTTTCTGCGGTCGGGGTCTGCCAGTGGTGCCCGATGAGGGCGGCGGTGCTGTCGAGGGAGGCCATGCCGAGGTGCCGGGCTGCGGCCTCGATGCGGCCGGTGCGTGTGAAGGTCGCCCAGCCTGCGTAGGCGGTGATGGAGGCGGGGCGTACTGCCTGATCGGCGGCGAGCCCGATCCGTTTGAGGAGGTCCCGCAGCGCGACGCACACTCTCGCCTGGACCTGCTCGTCCGATCCGGCCCGGCCAGAGACCGCGAACGGGGTCTGCCCGTATGCGGTGGCGCGCTCCAAGTACCGGTTACGGGCGCCCAGTACGCGAAGGCCCCAGGTGTCCAAGGGGCACCAGCGGGGGAGGGTCTTGGTCGAGCCGTGCATCCATACGCGGTGGCCGCCGAGATCGATGTCGGCGGGGCGGATGTGGCCGATCTCGCCGCTGAATCCCCCTGCCAGGGCGAGAGCGGCCGCGGCGGCGTGGCGGGTAGGGCGCTCGACGAACTCGGCCGCCCGGCGCAGGGCAACGGTCTCGTCGTCGTTCAGGGGGCGGGTGGAACCCTTGACCCGTGGTGGCAGATCGATGTGCCAGGTCGGGTCGGTCTCGATGAGCTGGAGCTCGCGGGCGGTGGTGAAGCACATCCGCAGCACGCTGCGCCGGAGGTGGCGGGTGGCGGCCGTGGCGGGTGCGACGTGTCCGTGTCGGGTGCGGCCGTGGGCGTCGATGAACGCGGCGGCCAACGACTCGCCGACGGCACGGAACTCCAGCACCCCATGGGCGGTCGCGTAGTGCTCGAACCGGTTCAGGAGTTGGCTGAAGCGGCCGAAGGTCTGCTCCGACATCTCACCTTGGGCGACCAGGTCCTGCCAGGCATCCAGGACGCGAGCCAGGCAGACGGGGAGGGAGGTCTCACCGGCCATGGAGTGCGGCCAACGCGGCAAGACGGAATGCGGCTGGGGTTTCGGACACGGGACGGCCTCCACATGATTGGTGCGAACATGCACCACCGTGGGGAGGGGCGGGCGGGTCCGCAACAGGAGGGCGCCGCAGGAGTGAGTGCTACGGCCGTGCGGCCGAAGAACTGATGCGTGATCGGCGCGCTGGGCGTACTGGTGTGGTGCGCATGCCTACTGGTTCCTCTCGGTCGATGGGTGCCATGCTGGTCGGCATGGGTGGATGGCGAGGGGATCGAACCCTCCGCGTGCGGGTCCAGAGTCCAGACGCGGACACCAGCCGCCACCCCGGCGGCGCCGGGCCGGCCTCGTGCCGGTCCGGCGCTTCCTTCAGGCGGCGGGCGCGAGGGCGCCGCGCAGGGTTTGCAGGACGCCTTCGAGGAAGGCGACGTAGCGCGCGTCAGGCAGTTCCTGGATCTCGCGCAGGGTCAGGCCGAGCAGGAACGCGGGGCCGGGCTCTTCAGCTTCTGTTTCGGGTTCGGTTCGGGGTGGCTCCGCTGAGCCGGGTTGCGAGGCCTGGCCGGGAAGGTGGATGTGCAGGCGGTCGTCGCGCTCGACGGCCAAGCCGATGACCAGCCACTCCACGAGGTACACGCCCCGCATGGGATTGCGGCTCAACCCGGTGCGCAAGAGGCGCGCCAGCTCTTCTTGGGGCCGCGCTCCGTCGGACAGGCACTTGGCCGCGGCTGCGGCGGACCAGTGGGCCTGCATGAGCGGGCGGAGCACGAGCCGGGCCTGGGCGGTATCCCGCGGCCACGCCTCGGCGAACGCCCGGCCCTGATGGGTGAGCGTGTACTTGCCGCGTCCCGGCTCGGTCAGCCCGACTTCGCCCAGGAACGCCATGCTCTCGCTCACCGTGTCCGGACTCTTCCCGATGCGTGCCGCCACGGCCGCGCGGGTGACCTCGGCGCCCTCGGTCCTGAGTTCGGCGAGGGCGACGACGAGCCGGATCTGCTGGGCTGGACTCATGCGGACGGTGGGCAGGGCCCGGTGGGGTGATTGTGCCCTGCCGCCATCGCCGGGTTGCGGGGCATCCGCCGGTGCGCCGGAAGGCGGCCAGCTCGTACTGGAATCGGCATGGGAAAACATAGACATGGTGAGCCCCAATCTCGGCCGCTCAGGGCCGAATTCTCGCAGAGCTCTCGCATCGTCTGGAGTTGGCCCCTAGAATGGCCGTGATACGTGAGCCCAAAAGAACGCGTGTCCACGTGCCGCCGATTGGTTCCGACGCCTCGGCGGCACTCGCGCGTATAAACGCCTATGCGCTTAAAGATTTTCTCTACGCATCATCTCCTCGGGTGGTGGAGGGAATCTCGTAGACGCCGCGGTCGAGCCGGGCCAGCATGCCCGCCTTCACCAGGCGGGTGAGTTCCGGCCCGATGCCGGTCCTCGCGATGTCCGGGCGTGTGCGGACAAGGTGCTCGACGATCTCCCTGCGGGTGAGGCGGTGCCTGCTGCCGGCGAGGGCGATCAGCTCGTCCCCAAGGGTTCGCTTCCCGCCCTCGGGGCCGGTCGGGCGGGGTCGCGATCACAGGCTTGCCGCTGTGCCGCGTGCGGCAACAGCTCTTCAGCGGCCAGCGCAACCCGCTGTGAGATCGCGGCGCGGGCGTGCGCGGACTCGAAGTCCGAGCGGGCGGACGCCAGCTCACGCTCGGCCCGTGCGAGGCGGTCCTTCACCACCGTGAGCCGGGCTTCGTCGTCGACGGCCAGACGCCTCAGCTGGTCAAGGACACCCTGTGCCCGACGTGTACGCATGAAACACCTCCCCGCAATTCCCGTGACCGGGATTTCCATTGAGCGTATCGACTGCCCTATCGCCCCGGTAGGGCATCTCTGCAATTCCCTCACGCGAAGCTGCAGTCGGACGTGCGGAAAGAAATCGAACGAGTGCGGGAAGTCATGGCCTGGGCTTCGCTGGAATGTGATGTTTCACAAAGTCGCCCCTTTCCTGGCCTGCGCATTCTTTCCGAGTCCTCAGCTACCCAGAGTCAGTGCGGCAAGCACGTGCGCAGTGGGGGCGCACGGGAGTGAAATGGAGAGGGTGGCGCCCCGCCGGAGTCGATGTGCTGTCGGGCGGCGATGAGCATCGCTCACCCTGCGCGTCGCAGCGTTTCGAGACGCGCAGGGTGAGAGGCTTATGGCGGGGCATGTATGCACCATTTTTGATCCATTCCGTTAGGTGGGGAGGAGAGCGTCGATGGGTGCATGGGATGATCCGGGCATGCCCCGGAGCAGTAACGACAAGGTGCCGCACACGTATGTCGTCGACGGCGCCTGGCCGCACGCCGCTCTCTCCCCTGACGCCCCCGTCAGCGCTCATTACGCGCAGGCCTTGGCACGCAACCTCGAGCGCGCTCTTGCTGCCAGTGGACAGAGCCTGCGAACGCTGGCAGAGGCCACTGGGATCAATCACACGACGATCGGCCGCGTCCTGAGCGGCAAAGTGCTGCCCGATGCCGGAACCCTGGCGCGCCTGGAGGTTGCGCTCGGTTTCCAGATCTGGCCCGGCCTCGCCGCGTTGCCGTCCACTCCCCCCGTGGAGTAGGTCCTGTCCCATGGTCGGACCCCGCCCGGCCCACTCGGCGCGCGGTGCGCCGCGCTCCGGTCTACGGTCATCGCTATGGGCATGTATGCACCGATGGTGCGGCGTGACGTGTTCCTCGCGTGCTTCGATCCATTTCACCGAGTGGCGTTGGTTCGGCCCGGCCCTGCGGGTACGAACAGATCCTGGACCCTGCCCGCGGTGCAGCGACGTAAGGGCGAGCGGCATGCGGGGGCGGCTCGGCGGCTCGCGGCCGCCATGGCACCGCCTGGAGCGTCGCTTCGGGCGTGTTGCAGGAAGGGTAGATGCCGCGCGATCTGTCGGTGCCCATCACCCGTCTCGAGGGGTTGCCAGTGTCTCCACCGCGCACGTGAGTCCAGCCTCCGCCCTGCTTCCGGCACCAGGTGGGGCAGACCTTTGCTGGCTCCCGTATGTCCAAGTCGCCGCTGCCGTAGAGCACTTGGGCATTCCAGACCTGGGTGCATTCCTCGAGGGCTATGTGGACGGCTGGATCCCGGACGGGTGGATCACTCTGTGCTGAGGAGCGGTAATCTGCCGCGCCGTTCGCGGAGTTCGGCTGGGCGGCGCAGTCACTGACGTCGTGATGCGACCAGGGCGAGGCACGCGGCCACGACCGAGATCGAGGCCAGGGCCGCGAAGAGCCCGGGATAGCCGCCGAGTGGGCCCGCGAGGGCGGCGCCGGCCTAGGGAGCCGAGGCTGCCGCGATGTGGGCCGGTGCGCTGAGGAGTCCGGAGAGGCGGCCGTAGTGCGTGGTGCCCCAGCGGTCCGCGACGGCGGTGGCCTGCAGGAGGGTGAGGTTGCCGCAGACGGCTCCCGCGAGGATCGCGAGGGTGATCAGCAGTGGCATCGGGCCCGGGATGAAGGCAAGTGATGCCGTGGTCGCGCCGCCTAGTGCGATGAGGGTGGCGGTGCGGACCGTGACGGACGTACGGGTTGCGAGGGCTGCGTAGAGGGTGCGGCCGAGGGTCTGATCGGCGCCGCCAAGTCCTAGAGCCCAGGCGGTCTGTGTCGGAGTGGCGCCGCGTTCGGTGATGAGGACGAGGGCTTGGGTCCAGGCGGCGACGGCTTCATCGGCACGGGCCTGGGCGGCGAGGCTGTTGCCAAGGTCGGCCTGGGTGAGGGCGTGGACGCGATTGTTACAAACAGCCTGGGCCACCAGTGAGCGCATCCGCCGGAGCAGAAGTGCTCGTGGCGCCGTTCGTCGGCGATCGCGAGTACCGAGATGAGCAGCCGGAACGCCTTGCGGCGTTCGGCGAGCGTGAGAGAGGAGATCTTTCCCAGTTACTGGTCGGTGCTCACCGACTGGTTACAAACGGCGCCCCACACCCTTGGAGGCAGGTGTGGGGCGTCGTTTTTGGCGCGGGTTGAGCTTCCTTAGAACAGGCCGCGCTCCGCGAAGTCGTCGACTTCATCCCACGTGAGAATCGAACACTCACCTGTACTCAGGTCGACGGCAATCGGCAGGTTTCCTGCCAGCCGCATGTCGTCCTTCCCACGGTCCAGGTAGTCAGCGTGGTCGTACGGGACGATGAGCCGTCCCTGCTCGACGAAGCAAGCTTCCGGGATGATCCGCACGTCTGAGGAGTCCCAGGACTTGCTGTCCTTGGCCAGGAAGTCCGACGCTGCCACGAGGGCTTCTTCAATGCTGACCATGGTCAGTTCATCCTCATGATGTACCACTCGTCATACCGTTCCGAGAACGGCCTGGGCTTCCCGTTCTGAAAGTCAAGAAAGATGACCTTTCCGTCTGTGTTGATCACGTTGTAATAGTGGCCCACACCTACCTTCGGCCATGCCCCGACGATAGCCCGTGCCCCAGGCCCCCAACGGAGCATCTGATTCACAAGAGGGGTAGCTCCATTCGTCTTGATCCAGGGCTTGCCGGTCCTCTCGGTCATCTGGGCGCGAGTCAGTGGCATGGCAGCGCCGGCCACGGGTGCAGGGTTCCTGCCCGCCATGAGCTCATCACCCGCAATCGCGCAGAGGCCACAGTTCCTGCCCCCGCCTTCAGGGTTGATCCTCGCCGAACTCTCAGGGTGAAGAGGCGTGTAGTACGGCGCACCGAAACGCGTTTCGCCGGCGGGTCCGTAGTAACGGGCGCCGCCTCCAACGGGCATTGCCGCGTCGCGCTGCCAGCCACGGAGACCACCAAGGCCTGTGGCCACGATTTGCTTGGCCAGTTCATCCGCTGTCCGGCTGTATACGTCGTAGAGCTCCTCACACCCTTGATCGCGGAACATCTCAGCTGCCTTGTAGAGCCGATAGGCGGGGCGAACTGGGAGGTACTTGTCGACGAAGCCGCCCGCCCCGCCGTTCTGACCTGTGAAGGCGTCATAGACGTCCCCGATGAACTGGAAGGGGAGTTTGACGCCTTCTGCCAGACCCTCGCCGATGATGCTGGCGGCCTGGCCGAAGGAATGGACCTTGCCGTCGTCGGGGTTGTCCGGTGTGCGGCCAGTCGGGTCAGTGAAGCGGGTTGGCGAGTTGTCTGCGTACGCGTACGCAGAGATGTACGGCCTGCCGGCAGGAAGAGCCGCCGGGTCGGTTCCGGTGAGCCGGCCAGTCGTGGGGTCGTAGTTGCGGGCCCTCAGGTAATAGCCAGCCGCGCCGGTGGCAGGGTCGGTGTAGGCACCCGTGTAGGTAAAGGGGTTGGCGGGTGGGTTGGCCCCCGTGTCCGTCTTGGTCACTTCACCAAACGCGGTGTAGCTGTAACGGATCCGCGCTGTGCCGCTCGTATCGGTCACGTCGGTGACGGAGCCGAGCTGGTCATGGTGCAGGAAGTAGCTGCTACCGCCAGTAGTCTCGGTCTGGATCTGGCCGAGCGGGTTGTACTGGTACTCGGCGGTCCGGGTGTCGGAGGCGTCGTACTCGGCGCTTATGACGGGCAGGGCCCCGTTGACGTCCCATGAGGAGGTGCGGAGAACCGTGCTGCCCTTGGCGGCCTTGGTGCGATAGCCGTCGGCGTCGTAGGTGAAGGTGTACGTGTTCGCGTCGGCAGTGACCGAGGTGAGCTGGTTCTTCGCGTCGTAGCCGAAGATATTGGCGCCGTCTGACGTCTGATTTCCGTCGGCGTCGTAGGTGAAACCGCGGCTATTCGACCCTGTGGTGGCAGCGGTGAGCTGGTCCGCGTCATCGTACGTATAGGTGGTGGCAGAGCCTGTCTTGGTCTGGGTCTTGCGGTTACCTACGGAGTCGTATGTGTAGGTGGTGGCAGCAGCGAGGTCGGGGCACGTTGCGGCTTGCGTGGTCGAGGTGCAGTCAGTGAGCAACCTATTGGCCCTGTCGTAGCCGTAGTACTGGTAGCTCGCTGGTTGGCCAGCACGAGTTGCTGCCACCCGGGTGGCGCGGCCGGTGTCGTCGAGAGTGAGCTGCCACCCGGCGAGGACGACAGCGCCCTTGCTGTTGGTGATGGAGGTCAGCCGACCCGCGTTGTCGTAAGCGCGGTTTTCGACGTGGCCGTTGGCCGTTGGCAGGGTAGCGCTCGTGAGTCTGCCGTCTGGGTCGTAGCCGTAGGAGAGAGTGCCCGCCGAGCCGGACTGGCTGGTGCGCCGACCGTCGGCGTCGTAGCCGTAGCTGACCTCGGTACCTCCGGCCGGGCCGGTCGCGATGGCGGCACCAGTCAGGTTGCCCTTGCCATCGCCGTTCCACTTGCGCAGCCGGTTGGCGTTGTCCGGGGCGACGATGCTCTGGCTGGTGGTGGCCCCGAAGCGACCCACGGCCGGTATCCCGTACGAGGTCCAGTCGTCGGGCTGGATGATGTAGGTGCCGAACCCTCCGGTGCCGTTGCCCGGGTAGAAGCGCAGTTTGTGGTTGGTGGTGTCGACAGCGAGGAAGTCCTGCTTGCCGTCGTTGTTAAACTCGCCGGGCACGAGTTGCATCGCGCCCCATCCAGCGCCGCGGTCGATACGGCTGCCGAAAGCGCCTGCTCCGTCGCCCGGGTAGAAGTACAGGTGGCCGTCGGCAGGGTTGACGGCGAGGAGGTCGAGCTTGCCGTCCCCGTTGTACTCGATGGGGATGATGCGGTAGGCACCCCAGCCGGGCCCGACGGTGGTGCGGGCCGCAAAGCCGCCAGCGCCGTTGCCGGGATAGAGGTACATGGTGTTGGCGGTGGAGCTGATGGCGAGGAAGTCCTGCTTGCCATCCTTGTTGAAGTCTCCCGGGGCGAGGGTCATCGGGCCCCAGCCGGGCCCGAGATCGACGGCGGCGGCGAAACCGCCCTTGCCGTCGCCGTCATAGCGTTGGAGGTGGCCGGTCGCCTTGTCGATGGCCAGTAGGTCGAGCTTGCCGTCTCCCGTGTACTCGACGGCGAAGATCTGCTGGAAGCCGGTGCCTGAGCCGCTGCGTGTCGTGCCGGTGGTGAAATTGCCGTCCGAACGTCCGAGGAAGGTACGGATGCTGTTGGTGGCATCGGTCCGGATGACATCGGTGTAGCCGTCGCCGTTGAGGTCTGCGGAGGTGGTCTGGGCGGCGCCGCTCCAGTCCAGAGGCTGGGGAGCGGTGTAGTCAATGGTCCGCGAGGTCAGCTGCCCGGCGGAGTCATAGGTGTAGTTGTACGAGCCCTTGCCCGTGTTCGGGGTGACTCCGGTCAGTCGGCCGGCCGCGTCGAAGCCCATGGTTCGCGTGCCCGTGGCATCGGTGACAGTCTTGCGCCGCCCGAGGGCGTCGTACGTGGCCGATACCTGGGGAGTGGTGTCGCTGTAGCCGACCGCCGTCGTCAGACCACGGGCATCGAGCGTCGCCGTGGCGGTGACTCCGCGGGCATTGGTGACCGTGGTCCGGTTGCCGTCGGGGTCGTACCCGTAGGAGTCCTTGCGGCCGAGCGGGTCGGTGACGGAGGTCTGCCGTCCCGTGTCGTCGTAGCCGTAGGTGGTGGTGTGGTTGTTGGGATCCTTGCGTGTGGCCAGGTCACCGGCTGCGTTGTACGTGTAGCTGGTGACCGCGCCGTCCGGCCCGGTGACCTTAGCGATCCGGCCGAGTTCGTCGTAGTCGGTCTTGGTCGTCCTGCCCAGTTCATCCGTGGAGGCCACTGCGCGGTTGGCGGCGTCGTAGGACGTGCTGGTCACCTTGCCCAAGGGGTTGGTGACCTTGGTCGGATTGCCTGCCGGGTCATAGGCGTACGTGGTGGTGAACTGGGCGGGATCCGCCCCCACGGCGTTACCCCGGGCCTCGACCTGGGTGGCCAGGCGCCCGTCGGCGTCGTACGAAGAGGTGGTCTTGAATCCCAGCGGCGTTGTCAGGCTCGTCTGGTTTCCATCCGGGTCGTAGCCGAACGAGGTGGCCCTGCCCAGGGGGTCGGTCGAGGATGCCGTGAGCCCGCTGTCGGTATAGGTGTGGAGGGTGATCTTTCCGAGCGGGTCCGTTGTGGTGAGGACGTTGTCGTTGCCGTCGTAGGTCGTCTTGGTGGTCTGGTTAAGGGCGTTGGTGACGGAGACGGGGCGGTTCAGCGCGTCATAGGCGGTGGTCGTGACGGCGCCCGTCGGGTCGGTCACCGTGGTCTGGTTGCCGTTTTCGTCGTAGCCGTAGTTGGTGGTGAAGGCCGCCGCGTTGGCCCCGGGCACGTTGCCGCGTGGTGAGACCGCGCTGAGCGGCCGGTTCGACTTGTCGTAGGTGTGGGTGGTCTTGTTGCCCAGGGCATCCGTGGAAGAGGTCAGGTTGCCGTTGGCGTCGTAGGTCCGGGTCGTGGACTTGCCCGCCGGGCTTGTGGTCTTGGTGAGGCGTCCGGCCGCGTCGTAGGCGTAGGCGGTGGTTCGGCCCGCTGGGTCCTTCACCGAGGTGAGTCGGCCCGCGTGGTCGTAGCCATAGGTGGTGGTGTGGCCGAGCGGATCCGTCGTGGAGCTGAGCAGGCCGCGCGGGTCATAGGCGTACGTCGTGGTGAAGGCATTCGGGTCGGCGCCGGTGACGTTGCCCCGTGGGTCGGTCACCGCTACGACACGTCCGGCCGCGTCGTAGCGGAAGGTCGTCTTCTCGCCTGCCGGCGTGGTGACCGAGGTCCGGTTGCCAGCCGCGTCGTAGGCATAGGCGGTGGCCTTGCCTCGTGGGGTCGTGAGGCCTGCGAGCGCACCCTGAGCCGTGTACGTGTAGACGACCTTGCCGCCAGATGGGTCGGTGCTTGTTGCGACGCGGTTGGCGGCGTCATAGGTGTACGTCGAGGTCTTGCCGCGGCTGTCGGTGTGGCCGGAGATGTTCCCGGCCGCGTCGTAGGTCCAGCTCTCCGTGAGCCCGGCCGATGTCGGGGCCTTCCGTGTGGCCATGCGGCCGGCGGCGTCGTACGTCATCTCCGTGGTGTTGCCGCGCGCGTCGGTGATTGCCACGGGGTGCAGGTACCGGTCGTAGTTATACGAGACTTTCTTGCCGTACGGATCGGTGCTCTCCAGCAGTACGTTGCCGGAGTACACGTCGGTCCAGATGCCGCCGTTCGGGTCGGTGGTGTGGGACTCACGCTTGTTGTCCCATGTGAAGGCCGTGGTCTTGCCCGCGCTGTCGGTTTGGGAGATCACCCGGCCGGATGCGTCATAGGTGTTCGAGATATTCCCGCCACCACGGCCGGTGGCCGTGGCCACCCGCCTTGCGGCGTTGTACGTGTAGGTGGCGGCCTTACCGGCCTGGTCGGTCGCCGAGGACAGCAGGCCATCTCTGTAGCCGTAGGAGACTGAAGTCCCGTCCGGCAGAGCCACGTTTGTCAGCAGACCCGACGCGTCAAGGGCGAACGTAACGGTCCGGCCCGCCGCGTCCTTGACCGAGGAGAGGCGGCCCGAGGCGTAAGTGAGGCTCAGGCCCTGGCCACTGCGGTCCACGATGGACGTGAGCTGACCCGAGGCACTGTATGTGTGCCGGGTGCGGTCGGCGCTTGTGACCGTGTACGTCGTACCTGTCTTGGTCAGGGTGAGAGTGGAGCCTGCGGGAGTGGTGTAGATGCCACCCGCCTGCTCCCTGAAGACCACTTGGGCGCCATCGGCTGATAGAAGCGTCGCGCTACTGCCTTCGGCGATCGTCAGCTTGGAGTCGAAGGGCGTTGACCAGCCCCTGCCCAGAAGTCCCACGGTCGTTGAGTCGGACCGGTAGGTGCGGTCCAAGGAGAAGGGTGTGCCGACACCCGGCAGTGCTGCGTCGGTATTCCGGTCGTAGAACGTGCCGGTCGCGGTGTTGACCGGGTCTGCTCGGTATGCCTGCCCGTAGCAGGTGCACAGACCAGCCTGTGTTCCAGGAATGTCAGGGGTGTAGAAAGCTTCGACGAGCGGCGAGGTCGTCCCGCCGGGGCTCGACGAGCCGTCGGATCCCATGAGGAAGATCCACGCGTAGTACTTCTTGCCGTCCTGGAGATTCCCGCCGAGCAGGCTGGAGCTCCACCAGAAGCACTGGTCGACGGGGTAGGAGTTGGACGACCACCAGCCGTAGCACCACGCGCCGTTCTCGACGTATTTGCCGGACGGGTCGTCGGTCGAGCGCTTGATCTCCTGCTGGAGAACCGGGTTCTTCTGCTCATCCATGACGTACAGCCACAGACCCGAGACAGATGAGGCCGCGACCGAGGAGAACTTCGCCTGTCCGCCGATGGACAGCGTGGCCGGGTAGGCAGAAGCGTACGCCGACACCCAGTCAGGATTCGGCACCCCTGCCGCCGCTTGCCCTGATGGGCTGCTCAACTCGGCGGAGGACTTGGCGGCTGGCCCCGCCTTCAGCGGCGCGCTCGGCTTCTGCGCCGGCGTGGAGGGGAGCGTGGGCGGCTTCGGCTGTACGAAGCCCCGCATCGGTGAATGATCCCCCTGAGCGCGGTTCATCTGCTCCCGGCGCTCGGCCGAGGACATCGCCTTGGGCGGCTTCGGCAAGTCCTCCGCCGAGCGCATCGTTGTCTTATCTACTGCCGGTGCAACGCGTGCAGTTGGATTAGCCCACGCTGCATCCGACACTCCGAACGTGGCCAATAGTGCTGTCGCCAGCGTGACGACGACACCGCGACGTGCGGATCTGAACATGGCTCACCCCACCCTCATAGGAAACAGAGAGATCGTCTGTCACCGCACGGGCGCAGTGGAGCGCAAATCGAACAGATGGCCGACAATCGCCGCTCGGCGACCACCGGCTCCTGCGCGGCTGGAAGACGCCCGCCGCCTCAAGTGGCTTGATCACTAGGCTGGCCGCCGTGATGTCGAGGGTGGAGCGTCTGGTGCTGGCCGGGTTGTGGGAGTCGGTTCCAGCGGGTGGTTCCGGCCGCTCCGGAACGCCCCCCCAGGGTGGTGGCAAGCATAGGTGTGGGGACTGGCGGGTGCTGGCGGCCACCGTGTTCGTGGCCACGACGGGCGGACGGGACTGAGCCGTGCCACGCTCCCTTCGAAGGAGAAGGGGGAACCGATGATCTCCACACTTCGCCACTGGCTCGTACAGCGGAAGTGGGGCCTCGCCCGGGCCAACTGGACGTCGCTGCGGTCCGAGATCGTTCAATGGACGGATGGGCTCACGAGCGACCTGCGCGCCACCGGGACAGAAGCCACGCTGAGGCCGCCCCTACGGAAGGCGATTGCTTGGAATGTGTACGTCGCGGCCCGCGCTGAGGACATGAACAGCATCCTCTTCGTGGTGTGCCTCCTGTGGTTGCCCTGGTTCGCTTGGGCGGTCACCAGTCACCCTCAGGCGGGTGAGATCTACGGTGCACCTGTCGCCCTACTGCCAGTGCTCTACGCGCCACTCATTCTGTGGAGGGTCGGGGTCGTACGTTGGGCGAAGGGCAGATGCCTGGCCCTTGCCCTAACGCTGCCCGCGATTTATGCCCTCCGGACAATCGCGGAATGTGCTCGGCTCGTAGCCGTACCTGCCAAGCTAAGACCTGTCACGCTCCAGGCTGTTTCGATGAGCCTTCGTGTCACGGAGCGTGCCGTTCTACGAGCACGTCGCCGGTGCCGATTGGTTCCTCGCTCGTCACCACGCCGCGGGAACATTGATCGGCACACCAGACTGGTCGTGGCCGCGCTGCGCAGGGCGGAGCTCCAACTGGATGCCGATACGGCCGACGGCGCACGAGAGCTGTCCCGGCTCCTGATCCTCGTCGCGGAGGGCTACGCCTCCGGCCGCCTCGGTTCCCTGCTGCCAGAGGATGAGCTTGAGGATCTGGAACCGGTCAGAGACAGGACTGCACTCTGGGAAACGCTGCATGTCATAGGCGCGTTGGCCGCGATCGGGGCGGTCGGGTGGGTCAGTACCTGGTACGGGGAGAAGATCGGGGTGGAGGCCCCGTGGTCGCTGATCCCTGCGGCCATTGCTGCCGTCCTTGTCTTCCCACGGTTGCGCACGGCGGGGCCGGACCTGCTCATGTCATATCTCGGTCCGTAGCCCGGCAAGACGTGCCAGGCATCATGCGAGGCTCGGTGGGGGCGACCTGTATCGCCCATCGGGTCGTTGGCAGCAAGCGCCTCGCGGTGACAAGACCGAGCTGGCGTCCGCCAATCGTCCTGGACTGGGCTAGCTGGCCCACACGTGGTAGCCAGTTCTGGGCTCACGGGTTCCGGGTTCGCCGGTCCATGGCCTGGGCGACCTTCGCGTTCTTGCCGCGCTGGATGTTCTTCAGAAGGGCTGGGTGAGCCCGCGAATACGTCGATCCAGCAAGCACAGGCGGCGCCCGTGCTGACCTGCGAAGGAGCACCATGCGTTCCCGAAATGGAGGAGGGGCGTTCCTGAGGTGGAGTGAGGGTAGGTCCTGACCTGCGGTTTCGTAGTTTTCCGCAAGGCCCACGAAGGCACGAAGGCCGAAGGCGGGGGCTGGTCGGGAACGGGCACACGCCTGGTAGCCGACTGACCGCTGACAGCCTAGCGGATCGTGCTGGGACCCGGCACGCCCGTTCCGGCCGCCCGCCCCCGGACCGGGCGCGGACACCGGCGTTTCGCCGTGCCGGTTGTGGAGGTGGGCCGCGCCCGTGATGCTGGCCTGGGGCACCGCAGGGACGCTTTGAATACGGGGGAGTTCATGGCCGTAGTGCGGGGGAGCGAGGTGCTCGGAGCGTCGCAGGTGCGGGTGTTGTCGGCCGAGGGCGAGGTGGTCGGTGCCGGGTTCCTCGTCGCCGCCGATGTGGTGTGCACGTGTGCCCACGTCGTGACCCGGGCGCTCGGAGTGCCCGACGACGTACCGGCGGCGCCGGGCGGGTGGGTTGAGGTCGATCTTCCGCTGCTGGACGGCCGTCCCGGAGTGCGGGCGGCCGTCGTGTCCTGGCGGTCCGGCGGGCAGGACGTCGCGCTGCTGAGGCTGGAGGCGGCCATCGAGGGTGCGCGGCCCGTGCCCCTGGTCGACGGGACCAGCGTGTGGGGCCACGCGTTCCGGGCGCTGGGCTACCCGGGCGGCGCCGATCACGGGGTGTGGGCTTCCGGCACCCTGCGGGCCGGGCAGGGGTCGGGCTGGGTGCAGATGGAGGCGCAGCAGCCGGGGCCGCGGATCTCAGGGGGGTTCAGCGGGTCGGCGGTCTGGGACGAGGCGCAGGACGGCGTCGTGGGAATGACGGTCGCCGCGCATGTGGGCGAGAGCACCGCCTATCTGCTTCCGTCGGCCGAGCTGGTCGACGAGGAGACGCTGCGCTCGCGCTGCCCGTTCCAGGGGCTCGCGCCCTTCTCCGAGGCCGACGCGGAGTTCTTCCACGGTCGCGAAGCCGACATCGCGCGCGTCCACGCGGCCGTGCGCAGGCGACCGGTGACCCTGGTCGCGGGGCCCTCGGGATGCGGGAAGTCCTCGCTCGTGGGGGCGGGGGTGCTGGCCCGGCTGCGGTCCGGGGGGATGGCCGTGTCCGAGCTGCGGCCCATCCCCGGTGTACGGCCGGTCGTGGTGCTGGCGAGGGCGCTGACGGGTGTGCTGGAACCGGGGCTGGGCGAGATCGAGCGGCTCGAGCGGGCGGAGCGGCTGGCGGGGTTGCTCGATGCGGGCGACGGCGTGCCGGCCGAGGTGCGGAGCCGGATCCTCGCCCGCGGCGGGGGAGCCGGGCACGTGCTCTTCGTCGACCAGTTCGAGGAGTACACGGCGGCCGAAGCCGCCGACGCCCGCGTCCTCCTGGGGCTCCTGGCCGCGCTCGCGGGCGGGAGCGGAGCCGCGGCGCTGAGGGTCGTGGCGACCGTGCGGCCCGACTCGCTGGACGCGCTGGTGACGGCCGAGACGTCCGATCTGGTCAGCGACGCCGTGGAGTTCCTGGCGCCGCTGGCCGCCGAGGGGCTGGAGCGGGCCGTCACCGGGCCCGTCGACGGCACGCCCGGGTTGTGGTTCGAGCCGGGCCTGCCGGAGCGGATCGTCTCGGACGCGGGCGACGAGCCCGGACGGATGACCTTGGTCCAGTTCGCCCTGACCGAGCTGTGGGAGCGGCGTACCCGGTCGATGCTGACCCATGCCGCGTACGACGAACTGGGCGGTGTGGCGGGCGCGCTGGTCGGCTACGCGGACGACACGCTCGACGCGCTGACTCCGGCCGAGCGGGAGCTCGCGCGGCGGCTGTTCGTGCAGCTGGCCCGCCCGGACGGGGACGTGTTCTTCCGCCGCCCCACCCGCGCCGCCGACCTGGCTCCCGAACTGAGCGACCTGGCACGAGAGTTGGTGCCGACCAAACTCATCGTGCTCTCCGGGGGCTCCGGCGGCGCCGAGGAGGTCGTCGATCTGGCGCACGAGGCGCTGACCCGGCTCTGGCCGCGCCTCCAGCGGTGGCTGGCCGACTCCCGGGACTTCCGCGTCTGGCAGGAGCAGTTACGGGCCGACCTGCGGCGATGGCAGGCACGGCAGCAGGAGTCACCCCGGCTGCTGAGCGGTACCGACCTCGCGGAGGCGGACCGCCGGCTGGCCGAACACCCCGATGACATCTCGGCCGACGAGCGGGCCTACGTACGGCTGAGCCTGCGTCACTCCCAGCGCGGCAGGCGGATCTGGAAGGCCGCTGTGGGAGCGCTGGCCGTCCTCACCGCGCTGGCCCTCGTGCTGGCCGGAGTCACCGTGCGGAGCCTGCGGGAGACCGAGAAACAGCTGAGGTTCCAGGCCGCCGCACTGCTGGCCCAGGCCGCCGACGACACGCCCGGCAACAACCCCGCCACCGCGCTCCAGCTGTCCCTGGCCGCGTGGAGCACCCGGCAGACCCCGAAGACGCGCGATGCGCTGATGCACCAGTACGCGCGAGGGCAGTACCTGGTGGGGGCCTATCCGTCCGTGTGGGGGGGCCGGGCCGAGAACTTGGACGCTTCGCCGGACGGCCGCACCCTCGTCGTGCGATCGGAGCCGTCGGGAGGCAAGGTGGCGACCTTCACCGTCGTCACGGGCGCCCTCGAAGGGAAGGTCGAGGCATGGAAGCTCGGCGGCGTTCCCGCTGACGTGGACGTGACCGACCTCAGCCCGGACGGCAGCCTGTTCGTCGCGGCCTCGGAGCGCGAGGTCCGGCTGTGGCGGCTGAACGACGGGGCGGGCCATGCCCCCCTCGTGCTGCGCCGCGGGGAGCACAAGCTCGCCGAAAAGACGGGCATCAGCCTGGACTTCAGCAGCGACGGGAAGCGCCTGCTGCTGACGGTGAAGGACAACTCCATGGAGTGCTACTACCACCCGGAGGTGTGCGTCGCCCCCTTCGCCGAAGCGTGGGAGGTGCCCTCGGGGAAACCGCTTACCGTCGCGGCCGACCTCCTGACCGACAACAGGGTGTCCGAGGTGGCCTTCACCAAGGATCCGGATGCGGTCGTGCTGGCCGGCTACGCGGGTGATGCGAGGGAGATCGTGGTCAAGGACCTCGCCACCGGACGCCGGCTCTACGACCTCGGTCAGAGCGCCAAGAACGATTCCTCCATGGCCCAGCTCATCCGGGCGGGAGGCGAAGCCGCGATGACGTGGGTCGGTGGCAAACCGTACGTCCGGACACTCGGCCGCACGCCCGGACCGGCTGTCGCGGTACCCGACACCGGTTCGTTCGCCACGGTCGATGCCACGGGGAACTACGGCGTCGAGGGCCGTCCCGGCATCGGTGATGTCGGTGACGGCGGGTATGTCGAGTCGACCCTGACCGATGTGCGCACGGGACAGCTCTATCGCACGCGCACGCCCACCCCGGGTGAGATGGGCATCGCGTACCCGCGGGTCGCGGCGGTGCCACGGGCGGACGGCGCGCTCACCGTTTTCGTACCCGTCGGCACCACGCTGATGGCGGTGCGGGCCGAGCGGTCGGGCACCGAGCTGTTCCGGGCCGGGGAATCCACCAGCGGCAGGTTCGCGCTGTCTCCCGACGGGCGCTTCGTGGCCAAGGTCGGTGGTAAGTCCCTGGAGGTCATGGACGCCTCCCGTACGGTCCTGCGGTCCGTGGAGATTCCGGCCGAGGCGGCGCACGGCGACTGGGAGGTCACCTGGACCGCCGACTCGCGGTCGGTCGTGGTGTGGGGGCGCGACGCCGGCCTCCAGCGCGCCTATGAGGTGTCCGACCTCAGCCGGAACGTGCAACTGCCCCGGGAGGTCCAGAAGGGGGAGAAGGTCGACAGCGTCGCCGGAATACAGGGCCGCGAGATCGTCCTGCTGACCGAGAAGGGCACGCTGGCGCGCGTCGATGCCGGCAGCGGGGCCGTCCTCACCGCGCCCTTCCTCGCCCGCCCCGGCCCCAACAACAACAGAGGACTGCTCGGCGACTTCTTCGTCTACGGCGAGCTCATGGCGCGTCCGGCGCACCCCGGCCAGGTCGCCGTGGTCACCCGGGCGGGCGGCGTCCAGGGCGAGATCCAGCTGTGGGACGTCCGGGCCCCGCAGCAGGTCGTGACGCTGCCGGGCCCCGCCCTCACCTCCCCGTACACGGAGCGGTCCTTGGGCAGCCCGCTCGTGTTCTCCCCCGACGGATCGCGGCTCGCCGTACAGAACGCCGACGGAAGGGTCCGCGTGTGGGACGTCGACCGCCGGGAGCGGCTGCGGCAAGAGATGCCGAACCCGGCGCTGAACCACCTGATCGGGTTCACACCGGACGGCAGGCTCCTGACCTACCTGAGCGGACTGGTCAAGATCTACGATCTGGCCGACGGCTCCTTCCAGACGCTGGCGGCGGCCGAGCACAGTGAGGAGGTCACCGACGCCACGGCCCAGATCACCTCGGCCCACCAGCTGGTGATCGACAACGCCGGGGGGCGCCGGTCCTTCGACCTCCGCCCCGACGTCCAGTTCCGCACGCTCTGCGCCGCCGCCGGACGCGACTACACGAAGGACGAGCGGGGCCTGCTTCCGAAGGGCACTCCGTCCACGCCCCCCTGCTCCTGAAGGGCCCACGCGCGAGCGTCGGTACGCCGGACTCCCACTGCCACGATCGTGTAACCAAGTCGCTCAACGGACGGCGCTCCCCGGCCCCGCTTGCGCACAATGCCTCTCATGACCGCTTTGGAGAACCTTCATCTCGACGACGGCACCACGGTCCGGTTCCTGCTCGCCAGCGGCGGTCCGCCCGTCGCGAAGCGCGACGACGCGGCCGAGGGTCTCGGCTCGCTCGTCCCCGTGGGACGCCGGGCGGACGCCGTCGCGGCCATCGCCGCCGATGCCCTGCGCGGCACGCTCAGGCCGCTCGGCACCCTGGTCCGGGAGGTCCACGCCACCATGGCCGCGGTGCCCGTGCCGCCCACCGACATCACGGTCACCTTCGGTCTGCAGCTGACTCATGACCTGAAGCTGGGCATCGTCAGCGGCAACGGACAGGCCCACCTGACCGTCACCGCCAGCTGGAGCCCGGCCCCCGCCGCGCCCGCCGCCCCCGCCGCCCCCGATCCGTCCGCCTGAGCGCGCCGCGGTTCTCCGCGCGCGGGGGACGGCTACGCCGACAGCAGGCGGGTGCGCAGGCGGGTGGTCGTGGCGTCGGTGATGCCGACGCGGTCGGTGAGGTAGGCCCGGACCGAGCCGTGGCGGGCGGTCAGGTCGGCGAGGACCAGCTCCATGATCTCGGCCGGGGCGCGGCCGTACGCGGGCCAGTTCAGGGTGCGGTCCGGGTGCGCGGCGCGCCAGTCGTCGGCGAGTCGGGCGGTGGCGAGCTCGGTGAGGGCGAAGTCGGCCAGGATCTGCTCCTCGGAGACCCCCAGGAGGGTGAGGACGAGCGCGGCGACGAGGCCCGTGCGGTCCTTGCCGGAGGTGCAGTGGAAGACGGCGGGGCCGGGGCCGTCGGCGATCAGCTCGATCGCCTGCCGGATCTCCTCGACGCCGTCCTCGGCGACCTCGGCGAACCGGTCGGCGAGGTAGCGCCAGGGGTCGAGGGCGGGGTCGATCTCCGCCTGGTCGTAGGGGCGGTGCTCGATGCTCAGGTTGGCGTAGGCGAAGCGCCCGACCTCGGGTATGCGGCCCTTCGCGTCGATCTCCCACGGGTAGCGCAGGTCGATGACGGTACGGACGCCGAGCCCGAGGAACCGCTCCCAGTCGTCCCCGGCCAGCTTGCCGAGCGAGTCGGCGCGGTAGAGCCGCCCCCAGGCGACCGCGCGCCCGTCGGCGGTGCGGTAACCGCCCAGGTCACGGAAGTTGTGCAGCCGCTCGAACTCGATGTGCCGTTCCATGCCGTCTCCCCGTGTCGATCGTGTTGATCAAGTGCACACGCTACCGAGGGGCGTTGGCGGGACAGCGCCTCGGCTCGGCGGAGCGAGGCGCCCCGCAGTCGGTCAACCACCCCCCGCTACCGGCCAATGTGGCGCGGAAGGGGCGCGGGCGGCCGTGCGTGCTGTCACACTCCGGCCTGTGGAATCGGTCAGCAACACCAGCACCGGCGCGGTTCACGGCACGTTGATCCAGGCCGTCAACGTGACCGTGCACGAGCATGGGGGTGTGCCCGCGTTCGTGCCTCCCGTGCCGCTCATGCTCCCCTTCGCGCCCGACGGCTTCGTCGACCGCGAGGAACTGCGGGCCCGCTTGGACGAGCTGGCCGCCGAGCGAGGTGCTCGGCGGGCGCCGACGCTCGTGTACGTCGGCGGGGGGCCCGGGGTCGGGAAGAGCGCCGTCAGCCTCTATTGGGCGCGGGAGCGGGTCGGGGAGTTCCCCGGCGGGGTGCTCTACGCCGACATGGATCCCGGGGGCGGGCTCGGGCCCGCCGATCCTGCCGCCGTGCTCGAAGGGTTCCTCGCGGCCCTCGGCACCCTGCGCGGGGAGATGCCCGGCACGCTCGGCGGGCTGGCCGCGCGGTTCCGGAGCCGGACCGCCGACCGGCCGTGCCTCGTCGTGCTCGACGGGGTCGTGGCCGCGGGGCAGGTGCTGCCGCACCTGCTGCCCGGACACCCCGCCGGCATGGTGCTCGTGACCAGCCGGAAGCTGCTGCGCAGGCTCGGTACGCCCGAGGTGGCGCCGGTGGCGCGGCTGACCGTTGCCGAGCTGGACGAGGGGGCGTGCCGGGAGCTGTTCGCCGCCGCGGTGGGGGGCGACGTACCGGACGAGGCGGCGCTGCGGGCCGTGGTGTCGGCCGCGGGCGGGCTGCCGTACGTACTGCACCTCGCGGCGGCCCAGGCCGCCGACCCGTATCTCGACGGGCTCGCCGGGCTCGCGCGCCGGCTGGCCGAGCGGCGATCGATCCTGGAGGCGTTCGACGTGCCGGATCTGCCCGAGGACGGCGAGGCCGCCCGCCGGTTCATCGACGTCTCGTACGACGCGCTCGACGAGGAGGCCAGGGCCGGTCTGCGCCGCCTCGGGGCGCATCCGACTGCCGAGTTCGCGGACGGGCTGGTGGACCTGCTGGCCGGGCCCGGGGTCCGGGCCCGCCTGTACGACGCCGGGCTGCTGGAGCGCTCCGCGCCCGGTCGGTCCCGGATGAACGCCGTCCTGCACGCCTACGCCCGCGAGCGCGGCGCGGCGGAGCGGGCGCCGGCCACGCGGGTGTTCACCGACTGGTACCTGCGCCGGGCCGCGGCCGCCGAGGTGCTGGTCTCCGGGCGCTGGCGGTACGGGCCCCTCTTCGCCGAACCCGGGCAGCCGGGCGGGGTGTTCGCCGACCAGGGCGACGCGCTCGACGCCCTCGACGCCGACCGCACCAACCTCGTGGCCCTCGCGGAACTCTGCCGGGACCGGCCCGAGACCGTGTGCCAGCTGGCCGAGGCGCTGCACGGGTTCTTCTTCCGGCGCGGCCACCAGAGCCTGTGGCTGCGCGTGAACCGGATCGCGCTGCGCGCCGCCGACGGGCTGGGCGGCCTGCCGCTCGCCCGCATGCACTTCGAGCTGGCCTTCGCCCTCCTCGACCGGGGCGCGGACGGGGACCTGGAGGAGGCGCGCGAGCAGTACGACAAGGCGCGCGAGAGCGCGCGGCGGATCGGCCACGCGCGGACCGAGTCCTCCGCCCTGGAAGGGCTGGGGCAGATCGCCGAGCGGCAGGGCGATCCGGCGGGCGCGCTCGCCTTCTACGCCGAGGCGCTGGCCGCCCTCGGAGGCCTCGCGCACCCGCGCGGGCGGGCCCTGCTGGAGTACCACCAGGGGCGCGCGGCGAGCGCCGCCGGTCTGCACGAGCGGGCCCGGGAGCAACTGCTCTCCGCGATCCGCGGGTTCGGTGAGCTGACGCCGCCCGATCCGCACAACATGGCCAAGGCGCGCGTCCGTTACGCCGCCGCCCGGCTGGCCGCGGGCGCGCCCGCGGAGGCGCCGGAGCCGCTCGGCGAGGCCCTCGCGTACCTCGCGCGGGGCGCGAGCGCCGGGGGACTGGACCATGCCGACGCCTTGCTCGTACGAGGGGACGCGCACCGGGAGTCGGGCGACCCGCGAGCCGCGCGCGCCGACTGGCGAGCCGCCCTGGAGCTGTACGGAGCGCTCGGCAGCGTACGCGCGGAGGAGGCCCGGATCCGCTTGGCTCGGCTAGCGGACCCCTCCGGGGAACAGGGCGAGGGGTGAGTCGGCGCCGCCGATGCTGAGCGTGAACTCCCCCTCGGGGCGGTGTCCTTCGGTGAGCAGGGCCAGGAGCGCGGACGCGGCGGTCTGCGGGTCCGCCCCCTCGGCGCGGTACCGGCGCCCGTCGCGCAGCACCACCAGCCCCCCGGCCGTCGCGACCACCGCGCAGGCGGGATGGCGGGCGAACAGCTCGGCGGGAGTGGAGCCGCGGGCCAGCAGCACCTCGGCGAGGTTGCGCCAGCGGGGGTCGGTCTCGGCCTCGTCCGCCACCACGTGCGCGTCCTCGCCCAGGTGCGCGTCGAGACGCCCCTGCACCTCGGCGGGGTAGCGGCGTACGGTCACCAGCGCGCCGGGGGCCGCGCCCGTGACGGTGGCGTCGACGTACCGGGCGGGGCGCAGCGGCGAGGGCGCGCCGGCCGGGGGCGCGGGCAGCGGGGCCGGGCGGGGCGGGCAGGGCGCGGCCGGTTCGGGCAGGCCGAGGTGCTCGTAGCAGAGGGTGCGCAGCAGGCTCAGGGCCTCGCCGGGACGCGAGGTGACCCGCCCGGCGGCCTCGGGGAGGCGTACGGCACGGGCGAGTTGGTGTCCCAAGGGGTGGTCTTCGGAGACCCGGGGCAGGTGGCGGCCCAGCCAGTCCATGGGGGAGCCGGGGGCGACGGTGTCCTCGTCGAAGGCGGCCAGCAGACCGGGCAGGCCGAGCGCGGCGGCGTAGAGGGAGAGGCTCCCGTGATCGCCGACGTAGGCGTCGGCGGCGCAGAGCGCGGCCTTCCAGGTGGGCCCGGCGGGGTGCGGCAGGATCAGCCCGGCGCGCAGGGCCCGGCGGAGCCAGTCGTGGATCTGACGGCCGCCGTGCTCGTACCAGGCATTGGGGTGGACGGCGGCGAGCACCCGGAATTCGTCCTGCGGCAATTCGGCGAGAGCGCGCTCGATGAGCCGGAACGACGAGCCCAGAAGGGAATCCGGACCCCAGGTGGTGGTGATCAGCAGGAGTTTCTGTTCCGGGCGAATGCCGAGGGCCGCGCGGTATTCGGGGCGGAACGGCGCCGAGGCGCGGAGCTCGTCCACGACCGGGTCGCCGATGACGCGTGCGCGGGGGAGGGCTTCGGGGCAGCCGTGGCGCAGGCGGGCCAGCTGCTCGTCATGGGAGAGGGCGATGGCGGAGGGGATGGGGTGGCCGTCGTGCAGCAACCACTCGGCGGAGAGGCCGAAGGCCTCCGCGCCGGTCCTGGCCCTGGTCCCGGCTCCGGCTCCGGCTCCGGCTCCGGCTCCGGCTCCGGCTCCGGCTCCGGATTCCGGATTCCGGATTCCGGATTCTTGCTGAGTCTTTTATTGTAGCCAGCGCCGTGTGCGCAGCCAATCAGCGGGGCGCTGATTTCTTCCAGCGGCCCGCCCCTGCTGGTGCTCATCGCCAGCTGGAATTCCGCGCCCCGGTCCCGCGCTTCCCCCCACGGCAGGAAATGCAGCTCGTGGTCCGCGATGAATTCCGCGATCCCGTTGCCGAAGGCCGACGACCCGGTGCAGGTGAACACCACCGCCACGCGCGGGTCCCCCTCGAACACCGCGAGGAGGTCCAGCAGCCGGGTCGCGGACGTGACGTTGTGGATGACGCCGAGGACCTTGCGCTCGACGCGCACCGTCTCCCAGGACCGCGCGGACGGCCGCCGCTCCACCCGCATCCGCGCCCGCTTCCGTGATCCACCGTTGTCGCGCTCAGCTTACGGATAGCGTGGTGGCATGGAACCGGAGCTGACGGCCCTGGCGGTGGCGGGCGCGACCACGTTGGTGAATCTGATGGCCTCGGAGGCGTGGACGCAGGTGAGCGGCAGGCTCGCCCGTTTCTTCGGGCGCGGCGGCCGGGACCCCGAGTCGGCGGGCGCCGAACTGGAGGCGTCCCGCGAGGAGTTGCGCACCGCGCTGGAGGGGCGGGACACCGCGTTCGCCGAGGACATCGAGACGGAATGGCGCAACCGGCTGCGCCGGGTGCTGGCCGCCGATCCGGCCGCGGCGGCGGACCTGCGCGCGCTGCTCGAAGAGGTCGCCCCGCAGGCGGCCGCCGGGCCCACGGTCACCGTGAACAACCAGGTGAGCGGCAGCGTCCACGGGACGGTGATCCAGGGCCACACGGCCGAAGTGCACAGCATCACCCACAACGCCCCACCGTCCCCCGGGTCCCGCCCCTAGGCCGTCTCTTCCGGATCCGGCCGGAAGTGAGGTGGCAAAGTCGTGGGCGATGGCGGCGGATTCCTCGCGGATCCGGCGGAGCTGTTGGAGGGTGAGGGCTCTGGCCCCTCCCCGAGACGACGGCAGACCGGAGACCGAGCATGCTGGACATCGCCGACGAGCTGCACCGGTGGGCCGGACAGGGACGTGACTTCGCCGTCGCCACCGTCGTGGCGGTCGGCGGGAGTGCGCCCCGGCAGCCCGGTGCGGCCCTCGCCGTCGACGGCGAGGGCACCGCGATCGGTTCGGTCTCCGGTGGGTGCGTGGAGGGCGCGGTGTACGAGCTGTGCCGGCAGGCGCTGGAGGACGGCGAGACCGTCCGGGAGCGCTTCGGGTACAGCGATGACGACGCCTTCGCCGTGGGTCTGACCTGCGGCGGAATCATCGACATCCTGGTCACCCCGGTCCTCGCGGGCAGCGCCTCGCGGCGGGTCTTCGCGGCCGCCCTCGCCGCCGCGTCGCGGGGGGAGGCGGCGGCCGTCGCGCGCGTCACCGACGGGCCCGCCGAACTGCTGGGCCGCCCGCTGCTCGTGCGCGCGGACGGCTCGTACGAGGGGACGCTCGGCGGACATCCCGGGCTGGACGCGACCGCCCGCGCCGAGACCCGGGCGATGCTCGACGGGGGCCGGACGGGGACCGTGGAGATCGGTGCCGACGGGGCCCGCTGCGGACGGCCGGTGCGGCTGCTCGTGGAGTCGAGCGTGCCGCCGCCGCGGATGATCGTGTTCGGGGCGATCGATTTCGCGTCGGCGCTGGTGCGGGTCGGGAAGTTCCTGGGGTACCGGGTGACGGTGTGCGACGCGCGGCCGGTGTTCGCGACGAAGAACCGTTTCCCCGAGGCGGACGAGATCGTGGTGGACTGGCCGCACCGGTACCTGGCGGCCACGGCGGTGGACGCGCGTACCGTCCTGTGCGTGCTGACGCACGACGCCAAGTTCGACGTACCGCTCCTCGAACTGGCCCTGA
>NZ_JBEOXE010000020.1:0-122737 GCF_040296485.1 Streptomyces sp. NPDC002138
CCCGGGCGGGGCCGGCGGCCCGCGCCGCCGCCGTCGTGCGCCCGGCCAGCCAGAGGGCGTCGGCCAGCTCCTCGGCGGACGGGTCGAGCCCGGCGGCGCGCAGCAGCGCGGCCAGCTCACGGATCGCGGGCGGCGGCGGACCGGGGGCGGCGGCGGTCACGGGGCCCTACCTCGAGCGGTCGAGCCGTTGGATGAGCAGGTCGGCGAGGTCCTCCCGGGTGGGCGGCGCCGCGTAGTGGGTGAGGTAGATGGCGTTCAGGAGCTGGTCGGCGGCGACGAGCTCGCTCTGGGAGCGGCTGAGGAACTCCCGGATGAGGTCGGCGCCGAGCGTGGCCGCCTCCTCGCCCAGATGGGCCCTGACCATGGTGGCGAGCCGCTTCTCGCCGGGCGGGCCGAGCTTGAGCTGGATGCAGCGGCGCAGCAGGGCGGCGGGGAAGTCCCGTTCGCCGTTGCTGGTCAGGATGATGAAGGGGAAGGCCCGGCAGCGGACCCGGCCGTCCCGGACGGCGGCCTTCGCGCCGTCGTCGGTCAGCACCCGCACCTCGGGTTCGCGGTCGGCGACCCGCTCCAGCTCGGGGAGCGCGAACTCGCCCTCCTCCAGCACGTTCAGGAGGTCGTTGGGCAGGTCGATGTCGCTCTTGTCCAGCTCGTCGATGAGCAGCACCCGCGGCCGGTCGGTGGGCAGCAGCGCGGTCCCGAGGGGGCCGAGCCGGATGTACTTGCCGATCCCGGGCGCCCCGCCGGGCTCCGCGCCCCCGGCGGCGATCTGTACGTCCTGCAGCCGGGCGATGGCGTCGTAGCGGTAGAGGCCCTCCTGGAGCACGGTCCGCGAGACCACGGGCCAGCGCAGCACGCGGCCGAGCTTCAGCTCGTGCGCGACGGCGTGCGCGAGCGTGGACTTGCCGGTGCCGGGATATCCGGTCACCAGCAGGGGCCGCCGCAGGTACAACGCGGCGTTGATGGCTTCGAGTTCCTCCGGCTCGGGCCGGTGCAGCGCGGCGGCGTGCCGGTGGGCACCGAGCCGCCGGGTGGCCGCGCTGTCGGCGGCCGCGGCCGCTTCCCCCGGATCGATGACGGGTCCGCCGTCGAAGTCCCGCCAGGGCGGCGGGTCGGGCAGCGCGTCGATCCCGTCGTGGGGCTCGCCGATCCCCCGGTAGATGAGCCACTCGTCATTCATGGCCGCTCGCCGCCTTCACTGGTCGCTCCCCGCGTTCATGGCCGCTCCCCGCTCCCGTTCCCGCGCGCCGCGCCGGCCGCGGCGCGCGCACTCCCCGGGGCCCACTCCCCGGCGCGCACCACCGCCCGCCCGACCCCGCCCGCTCACAGGTCCCCCTGCAGCGGCTCGTCGTCCGGCAGGGGTCGGCCCGGGTCGTCCCAGACCAGCCCGAGCCCCGCGGCCCAGTACGCGTCGGGGTCCCGCCCGTGCGCCCGCCCCCGCAGGGACTGGAGCCGCAGCGCCAGCACCCCGGCGCGCCCGGCGTCGGCGAGCTCCTCGCGCAGCCCGCGGTGGAACGGCGCGCACGGCAGCGCCGGGTCCGCCGGGGGCCGCCGACACAGCACGACCCCGTACCCGGCGCGGTGGGCCAGGTGCAGCGACCCGAGGGTGGGGTCCGCCTTCGTGGTCCGGCAGTGCACCGGCACGGTGTTGTCGGGCTGCCCGTCGAGCCAGGCGTACGTCGGGGTGCGTCCCCGCCCCCGGTCGCAGTCGGCCCGTTCGTCGAGCAGCGGTCCCGCCTGTACGCGCGCCCAGCGGTCGGCCCTGCGGTGGCCGGTCTCGGGGTCGGGCGGCCCGTCCTCGGGCGGGTGGCGCAGCACCACGGGCCGCTGGGTGCCCAGCGGGGCCGTGCCGCTCACCACCCACTCGTCCACGGGCAGGCCGAACAGCTCGGGGGCGACGACGGCCTCCAGCAGCGCGGCCCCCTCGTGCGTGTCGCAGCGCCGGAAGGCCTCGGCGAGCGGGGCCCGCAGCAGCTCGGGCAGGGCGGCGAGGGTGGCCCGCTCCCCCGCGTCGACCGGGCTCACGTGCTCCGGCCCGAGGAAGACGGAGACCCGCCAGTCGTAGACGTCCTCCCAGCAGTGCGCCCACACCTCCAGCAGCACCGAGGGGCCGGGCGGCAGGACCTCGGCGGCGCGGGCGGGCCCGATCCGCACGGCCTGCCCGGCGGCGGCCAGCCGGCCGCGCTCGCGCGCGGCCTCGCGCTCGGCCAGGCCCCGCTCGTGGCGCTCGCCCAGCTCCCGGCGCAGGGGCCGCCAGAGCCGCTCGGCGGTGGCCCGGACCCAGTCCCAGAGCTCCTCGTCGGCGCCGGGGGCGGGCGGCTCGCGGTGTTCGGCCACGCTCACGTCGGTGGCGTAGCGCAGCATCGCGGCGGCCTCGCTGACCCCGCCGGGCGGGTCGTAGAGCAGGCCGAGCCCGTCGCGCCAGCTCAGCGGCGCCAGCGGGCCGGGGTCCGGCTCCTCGCCGCGGGCCGCCTCGACCAGGACCCGTACGGCCTCGGAGGAGCCGGGCGGGGGCAGCTCGGCGAGTAACCCGCACAGGGTGGTGCGCTCGCCGGGCGTGAGGCGCTGGCGGCCGCCGTAGGGGTCGGGATCGGGGCGCGGGAGTTCGTCGTGCACGTCGGTCCAGGTGCGGCGGTTGTCGACATCGCTGAGGTGCTGGTCGTAGTGGTGCAGGTCGTGGGCCTGCATCACCCGGCGGTAGAGCCCGATCCGGCTCTTGGCGGCCATCGGCAGGGTCCGCAGCTGGACGACGGAGACGGCGAGCCCGCCGCCGCCGCGCCCGCGGGCCTTGACCACGCCGACGACCTCGCCGCGGGCCAGGTCCACGACGGGGCCGCCGGACATGCCGTGCTCGATGTCGTCCTCGGCGCCGAGCCGGATGGCGGCGCCGTTGCCCGCGGTGCCGCGCAGCCGGGTGGTGCGGCCGGTGATCTCGGGGGTGCCGAGGTCCTCGGTGCAGCCGAAGTAGGCGACCTCGTCGAAGCGGGGCCTGGCCCGGTCGGTGAGCCAGACGCAGGCGTGGGAGACGGGAGCCAGGACGCGGACGAGCGCCAGGTCGGGCAGCTCCCACAGGCCCGGCCCGGCCGGGCGGCGCCGCTCCAGGCGCTCGGGCAGGACGCACTCCACGCGCCCGGCGACGGTGCCGGTGGCGCCGTCCCCGCCGGAGGAAAAGGTGATGCCGACCTCCCGGCCCGCCAGCCGCATGCCGCCGCCCCCTTCCCCCACCACGTGCGCGCACGTCAGGACCCAGCCGGGAGCGATGAAGAACCCGCTCCCCCACGTGGCACCGGTCCCGGGGTCCTCATACCCGCTCGGCGGGGCGTGGACGCGCACGGTCGCGGCCTGGACGAGGGGCTCGAGGAGCTCGAAGGCGCGCGCGGAGTCGCCCGTGCGCCCGTCCGCCATCCCCCGCCCCCGGTCCCGGTGAATCAGCACCCAGCAGCAACCAACGACTGCGCCCGCCAAGCGTGTTGAGGTAATCAAGGCTATCCCCGGCCGCTGTCCGGCGGGAGGTGTCCGGCCGACGCGGATTATCCTGGCCGGTAACTACCCCCCTTTCACGCACGGAGCCTGTCTTGTACTTCACCGATCGCGGCATCGAGGAGCTGGAGAAGCGGCGCGGCTCGGAGGAGGTCACCTTCGAGTGGCTCGCCGAGCAGCTCCGGACCTTCGTGGACCTCAACCCGGACTTCGAGGTCCCGGTCGAGCGGCTGGCCACCTGGCTGGCCCGGCTCGACGACGAGGACGAGTAGGACGAGTAGGACGAGCGGGACGGCCCCCGCCGCGTACGCCGAAGGCCCCGCCGGATCGTTCCGGCGGGGCCTTCGGCGTGTGTGCTCGGTCGGGTGACCGCGTCCTCAGGCGAGGCGCGCCACTCCGTCCGCGCGGGCCGCGGCGGCGACGGCCGCGGTGACGGCCTCGGCGACGCGCTCGTCGAACGGCGACGGGATCACGTAGTCGGCGGCCAGCTCGTCACCGACGACACCGGCGATGGCGTCGGCGGCGGCGATCTTCATGTTCTCGGTGATCCGGGTGGCCCGGACCTTGAGGGCGCCCGCGAAGATGCCGGGGAACGCCAGCACGTTGTTGATCTGGTTCGGGAAGTCCGAGCGGCCCGTGGCCACGACCGCCGCGTACTTGTGCGCGACGTCGGGGTGGACCTCCGGGTTCGGGTTGGCCATGGCGAAGACGAAGCAGTCCTTCGCCATCGTCGCCACCGCGGCCTCGGGGACCGTACCGCCGGAGACGCCGATGAAGACGTCCGCGCCGACGAGGGCGTCCTCCAGGGATCCCGTCAGGCCGCTCTTGTTGGTGAGGCCCGCGATCTCCGCCTTGACGTCCGTCAGGTCGGAGCGGTCGGCGGAGACGACACCCTTGCGGTCGGTGACGCAGACGTCACCGATGCCCGCGTCCACCAGGATCTTGGCGATGGCGATGCCCGCCGCGCCCGCGCCCGAGATCACGGCGCGCAGGTCCGCGAGGGTGCGGCCCGTCAGCTTGGCGGAGTTGCGCAGGGCGGCCAGCGACACGATGGCGGTGCCGTGCTGGTCGTCGTGGAAGATCGGGATGTCCAGGGCTTCCTGGAGCCGGCGCTCGATCTCGAAGCACCGGGGGGCGGAGATGTCCTCCAGGTTCACCCCGCCGAAGGACGGCGCGAGGCGGATCACGGTCTCGATGATCTCGTCCGTGTCCTTGGTGGCGAGCGCGATCGGGACCGCGTCGACACCGCCGAACTGCTTGAAGAGGATGGCCTTGCCCTCCATCACGGGGAGGGAGGCTTCCGGCCCGATGTCACCGAGTCCGAGCACGGCCGTACCGTCGGTGACGACGGCGACCACGTTGGACTTCCAGGTGTACTCGTTCACGAGGTCGGGCTGCTCGGCGATGGCCGTGCACACCTTGGCCACGCCGGGCGTGTATGCGAGGGACAGGTCGTCCTTGTCCCGGACGGGGACGGTGGCCACGATGGCCATCTTGCCGCCCCGGTGGAGCGCGAACACCGCATCCGGGTTGTTGTCCGTAACGCTGTCGCTGCGAGGATTGACGATCTCCGCTGCCACTTTCTTGACCCCTTAAGTCTTTGAATCGTTGAGGGTGACCACTCCTGGTTAAGGGGTGGGCGGGCACCGCGTCCGTACTCCGCATCGACGGTTGGCCCGTCTCCGCGAAGGGGAGGTTCGTACGCGCGGGCGCGCCGCACGCGCGCCCTGAGCCCCGGATGAGGGGTGTAAGGATCTGTTCTACCCGAAGAACGCTCACCCAGACGAGTCGATTCCTGCTCGACCATAAGCTTCTTGTCCTGGTTTTGGCGAAAAGTCCAAGAGTCTGTGTCCAGTACCCGAGACGGGCCGCAAAAACTCCGGTAAAGAGGCTCCCGCACGGCGCATAGTCCTGCCGCGACAGCCCATACCCGCAGTGATGTTGGGTTCCCGGGGTCGCCCGTTATGCGATTTTGACCTGATGGGCAGCCTGAATGCGTCAGTCCGAATGGCAAGATGCCGTAATCACACAAGGTCGCGACACTCGAAGCTGCGTGCCGGACCGCCATCGGATGCTTTCCACCCCTGTCGGAGGAACCAGCTCATGACCGCAAGCACCACCCGCCGCACGACTGCCGCCCGGTCCCGTATCGCCGCGGTCGGCGCGATCGCGGTCGCCGGCGCCCTGATCCTCACCGGCTGCGGCGACCAGACCGACAAGGGCTCCGACACGGGCGGCAAGACGAGCAGCGCCCCGCTGTTCTCGAAGCTCCCGAAGAAGATCCAGGACGCGGGCGTGATCAAGGTCGGCACGGACGCCACCTACGCTCCGATGGAGTTCAAGCAGGGCGAGAAGATCGTCGGTGTCGACCCCGACATCGCCGAGGCCCTCGGCAAGCAGCTCGGCGTGAAGTTCGAGTTCACCTCCGGCACCTTCGCCACGCTGCTGGGCGGTCTGCCCACCGGCCGCACCGACGTCGTCATGTCCTCCATGAGCGACACCAAGGCCCGCCAGCAGGGTCTCGACGACAAGGGCCAGAAGACCGGTAACGGTGTCGACTTCGTCGACTACTTCACCGCCTCGACCGGCATCCTGGTCAAGAAGGGCAACCCCGAGGGCATCAAGACCCTCGACGACCTGTGCGGCAAGAAGCTCGCCGTCCAGCGCGGCACGACGTACGAGCAGTCCGCGAAGGACCAGAGCGCCAAGTGTGAGAAGGACGGCAAGGCGAAGCTCTCCATCGAGGCCTTCGACACCGACGCCGAGGCCCAGACCCGCGTGAAGGCCGGCGGCGCCGTCGCCGACCTGAACGACTCCCCGGTCGCCGCGTACATCGCGCAGACCGCCGGCGGCGGCAACGACTTCGAGGCCGTCGCCAACCCGGGCGACGCCGGCCTCTTCGGCATCGCCATCGACAAGAAGAACACCGAGCTGCGCGACGCCCTGTCCGCCGCCGTCGACGCCACCATCAAGGACGGCAGCTACAAGGCCGCCCTCGACAAGTGGAACGCGGCCTCCGGCGCCGTTACCAAGGCCCAGGTCAACGCAGGTCAGTGACCCCCACGCAGCACTGAAGGGCAGTCACTGTGACTGACAAGCTCGAAAAGGTCCCCGGACCGGCGGCCACCCCGCCGGCCGGGTCCGTACCTCCCGAAATGATCCGCGCCATCCCCGTCCGGCATTACGGACGCTGGGTCAGCGGAGTCATCGCGCTCGTCCTGTTCGGCGCGATCATCTACGCCTTCTCCCAGGGCAACGTGCGCTGGCAGACCGTCCCCGAGAAGCTCTTCGACGCGAGCATCCTCAGCGGTCTGTGGCACACGGTCCTGATCAGCGTCGCGGCCATGGCGCTCGGTCTGGTCCTGGGCGTCGCCTTCGCGGTGATGCGGCTCTCGAAGAACCCGGTGACCAGCACCATCTCCTGGTTCTACATCTGGTTCTTCCGCGGCACCCCGGTCTACGTCCAGCTGCTCATCTGGTTCAACCTCGCCCTGATCTTCCCGATCCTGAACCTCGGGTTCTACAAGGACGAGATGACCCAGGTCATGACCCCCTTCCTGGCCGCCCTGCTGGGTCTCGGCCTCAACGAGGGCGCGTACATGGCGGAGATCGTCCGGGCTGGCATCCAGTCGGTCGACGAGGGCCAGTCGGAGGCCTCGCACGCGCTGGGCATGACCCGTACGCAGACCATGCGCCGGGTCGTGCTGCCGCAGGCGATGCGCGTGATCGTGCCGCCGACGGGCAACGAGTTCATCAACATGCTCAAGACCTCGTCGCTGGTCGTCGCCGTGCAGTACGCCGACCTGCTGCGGGCCGCTCAGGACATCGCGGCCACCTCGTTCGCGGTGATGGAGATGTTCATCGTCGCGTCGATCTGGTACCTCGCCCTGACCAGCGTGTTCAGCGTCGGCCAGTACTACCTGGAGCGCCGTTTCGCGCGCGGCTCGCTGCGCAGCCTGCCGCCGACGCCGTTCCAGCGGCTGCGCTCCAACCTGAACATGTTCCGCCGTACGGAGGTGGCGAAGTGACCGCCCAGCCGATGGTCAAAGCCGAGGCCGTGCACAAGTCCTACGGCGCCGCCCACATCCTGCGGGGCATCGACCTCGAGGTCGCTCCGCGGGAGGTGTTCTGCCTGGTCGGCCCGTCCGGCTCCGGCAAGTCCACCTTCCTGCGGTGCATCAACCACCTGGAGCAGGTCAACGCCGGCCGGCTCTACGTGGACGGCCAGCTGGTGGGGTACCGCCAGAAGGGCGACAAGCTCTACGAGCTGAAGGACAGCGAGGTCGCGGCCCAGCGCCGGGACATCGGCATGGTCTTCCAGCGCTTCAACCTGTTCCCGCACATGACGGCCATAGAGAACGTCATGGAAGCCCCCGTCATGGTCAAGGGCGAGAGCAAGGCGGTCGCGCGGGCGCGCGCCGTCAAGCTGCTCGACCGGGTGGGCCTGGGCGACAAGGGCGGGAACTACCCTTCGCAGCTCTCCGGCGGCCAGCAGCAGCGCGTGGCGATCGCCCGCGCGCTGGCCATGGAGCCGAAGCTGATGCTCTTCGACGAGCCCACCTCGGCGCTCGACCCGGAGCTCGTCGGTGACGTCCTCGACGTCATGCGGGACCTGGCCGAGTCGGGCATGACCATGATCGTGGTCACCCACGAGATGGGCTTCGCCCGCGAGGTCGGCGACAGCCTGGTGTTCATGGACGGCGGCGTGGTCGTCGAGGCGGGCAACCCGCGCGACGTCCTCGGCAACCCGCAGCACGACCGGACGAAGGCGTTCCTGTCCAAGGTGCTGTAGCCGCGGACGCGACGCGAAGAGGGGCGGTACGGGGATCCCCCGTACCGCCCCTCTCGCCGTCCCCCCGGGTCTCCCCTATTTCCCGCTCGAGTTCCCGCTCGATTTCCTACTTCAGTCCTAGGACCAGGGCGTCGGACGGGGAGCGCCAGACCGTACGGGCCTCCGAGAAGCCCGCCTCGCGCAGGGTGCGGGCGTGCCAGGCGTCGTCCGGGGTGTCGCCGTCGGCGTGCTCGCCGTAGATCTCGTACCGCTTCTTCGTGGGCTCGGCGAGCAGCGGGTCGGCGGCGGCCAGGGCCCACCAGTCGGCCCAGTCGAGCACTCCCTCGGCGCGGGCCCGGTCCATGCCCGCGTGGCGGTGGGCCCGCTCGGCGGCGTTGATCAGCGGGGTCGTGGGGTCGGGCATGTGGTCGGCGTTCATGAAGACGCCGCCGGTGCGCACCAGGGGCGCGAGCTGCCCGTAGAGCACGGCGAGGCGCGGGCTGTGCAGCCAGTGCAGGGCGGTGGCCGTGAGGACGGCGTCGTAGCTGTCGTACGGGAGCCGCGCGGCCCAGTCGGGGTCCTTGAGGTCCGCGGTGACGAAGGTGACCCGGTCGTCGCCCGCGAAGTGGCCCTCGGCGATGGTCAACAGGGCGGGGTCGAGATCGACGCCCGTACTGATGGCGTCCGGGAACCGTTTGAGGACGCGGTCCGTGATACTTCCCGTACCGCACGCCAGATCGAGCACCCGGGGCGCCGCGCCGACGACCGCCTCGACCATGTCCAGCATGACCCGGAAGCGTTCCTCGCGGTCGGGCATGTACCACTCCTGCTGGCGGTCCCAGCTGTCCTGCCAGGCCTGCCAGTCCGTTCCGGTCGCCGCGTCCGTCATCCCGAAGCCTCCATACGCCCGTCCGTAATACCCTTAATACCGAAGCGGCCGTTACCGAACGGCACACCCGCAGACTAATCCGCAGCCGTAAGGACTACAAGTGGAACTGGCCCATTACTCGGACCACGCCGTGCGCCTGGTCAACACCGAGGAGCCGGCCCGCAACACGGACTCGCTGACCTCCGTGGACGCGGCGCGGGCCCTGTTCGGCGCCAGCACACAGGCCGCCCGCCGGGTCACCGACGCGGACGTCACCCGCTTCCGCAACGTCCGCGGACGGCTGCGCTCGGTCTTCGAGGCGGCGGACTCCGGCGACCACGTCCTGGCGGTGGACCTGCTCAACTCGCTGCTGATGGAGTTCCCGGTGAGCCCGCAGATCTCCGGGCACGAGCTGCTCGGCCCGGACGGCGCGCCGAACTGGCACATGCACCTCGCCGACCATCCGTCCAACGCCTCGGCCGGGTACGCCGCGATCGCCTCCATGGGTCTGGCCTTCCACCTCACGGAGTACGGCGCCGACCGGCTGGGCCTGTGCCAGGCGCTGCCGTGCCGCAACGCCTACCTCGACACCTCCACCAACCGGTCCCGGCGCTACTGCTCGGACCGCTGCGCCACCCGCGCGAACGTGGCCGCCTACCGGGCCCGCAAGCGCGAGGAGGCGGACGGGTCCGCGAAGAGCGGGCGCACCGCGCGGGCCAGCCAGGACGCCCGGGCCGCCAGCGAGGTCTGACCGGGAGCGGGCGGTCGCAGGCGCAGCCGCCCGACGCCCAGCACGAGTTCGTCGGGCACCGCGCCGTAGTCCTCGCTGTCCCCGCTCTCGTTGAAACCGTTGTCCCCGAGCACCCACCAGCCGCCCGCGCGCCGCTCGGCGGCGCGCTTGACGACCAGCAGGTCCTGCTGGAGCGGATGGCGCAGCACCACGATGTCACCGGGGCGCACCCGGCCCCCGTAGTGGACGAGCACCTGGTCGCCCGAGTCCAGGGTGGGGGCCATCGAGGGCCCGTACACCTCCACCATCCCGATCCGCACGCGCATGTGACACCTTCCCGCTTCGTCCGTACGTTCGCTCACCGCCCCCATCGTGACGCTGGACTTTTGTCCTAAGCCCACGGGGCCGCCCGCGAAATCCGCTTTCTCACGGAGTAATCTCCCCCTTGAGAAGACGATCACGAGGAGGACCCACCCCCATGCTTTCCCGCTTCTTCGCTCCCAAGGTCAAGGTCAGCGCGCACTGCGACCTGCCGTGCGGCGTCTACGACCCCGCCCAGGCCCGCATCGAGGCCGAGTCCGTCAAGGCCGTGCAGGAGAAGTACCAGGCCAACGACGACGCCGACTTCCGCGCCCGCGCCATCACCATCAAGGAGCAGCGCGCGGAGCTCGCCAAGCACCACGTTTCGGTGCTGTGGAGCGACTACTTCAAGCCGCCGCACTTCGAGAAGTACCCGCAGCTGCACGCGCTGGTCAACGACACCCTGAAGGCCCTCTCGGCCGCCAAGGCGTCGAACGACCCGGCGACCGGCCAGAAGGCCCTCGAGCTGATCGCGGAGATCGACCGCATTTTCTGGGAGACCAAGGCCGCCTGATCACCCAGGTGATCAGCCGGACCCACCCGGTCCACGCACAGAGGGGCCCGGTCGCATGCCGCGACCGGGCCCCTCTGCGTACGCCCCTTGCAGCCCTCCCGACCCCCGTGCCGGGAGGGCTGCATGGTGGTGCATGGCCAGAATCGTACCCTGGTTTCTGGCCTGCCCTTGACGTTCCGGTTCCCCCCTGAGAGCGGGCAAGGGGGCTGTACGCACGGGTAATTGACGATCGAACAAAGGATTCCGCTCACCGGCCGCCGGGCGGCCCGGGAGGCGGCCCCGGAGACCGACCGCGAGGCGGACCGCACCCGCGCGCCGGGGCGGGACCGGAGCCGCGGCGGGGCCGGTCCCGACGTGATCCGATAGACAGGCCGGGAGTGCCGGGAGCTCTGGCGGCGGCGACCTACCGAGCGGTAGCGTCTGGCCGCATGTTCGCTGCCTATGCCGCCCGTATCGACCGTGACCAGCCGCTGAGCGGCCTCGAGCTGGGCGAGCGCCCGGCGCCCGAGGCCCGCCCCGGCTGGGTGACCGTGAACGTCAAGGCCGCCTCCCTCAACCACCACGACCTGTGGTCCCTGCGCGGGGTGGGTCTCGGCCAGGAAAAACTCCCGATGATCCTCGGCTGCGACGCGGCCGGGACCGACCAGGACGGCAACGAGGTCGTCCTGCACTCCGTGATCGGCCAGAGCGGCCACGGGGTGGGCCCGGACGAGCCGCGCTCGATCCTGACCGAGCGCTACCAGGGCACCTTCGCCGAGCAGGTCACCGTCCCGGCCTGGAACGTCCTGCGCAAGCCCGCGCAGCTGTCCTTCGAGGAGGCCGCCTGCCTGCCGACGGCCTGGCTCACCGCCTACCGGATGCTGTTCACCAACGCCGGGGTGCGGCCCGGGGACTCGGTCCTCGTGCAGGGCGCGGGCGGCGGGGTCGCGACCGCCGCGATCGTGCTCGGCAAGGCCGCCGGTCTGCGGGTGTTCGCGACCAGCCGGGACGCGGCGAAGCGCGAGCGCGCGGTGGAGCTGGGCGCGGTCGAGGCGTACGAGCCCGGGGCGCGGCTGCCCGCGCGCGTGGACGCGGTGATCGAGACGGTGGGCGCGGCGACCTGGTCGCACTCGGTGAAGTCCCTGCGCCCGGGCGGCACGCTGGTGATCTCGGGCGCGACCAGCGGCGACCGGCCGGCGCACGCGGAACTGACCCGGATCTTCTTCCTGGAGCTGAACATCGTCGGCTCGACGATGGGCACGAAGGACGAGCTGGAGGACCTGCTGGCGTTCTGCGCGGCCACGGGGGTGCGCCCGGTCATCGACGAGGTGCTGCCGCTGGACCGGGCGCGGGAGGGCTTCGCGAAGCTGGAGTCGGGTGAGCTGTTCGGCAAGGTGGTGCTGACGGTCTGACGTCTGACGGGCCGACGGGTCGCTCCCCCTCCCCCCTCCCCGGCCCTCCGGATGTCAATGTGGGTTGACAGCCCTCCCCCGTCAACCTAAATTGACAGCATGACGGAAGCAACCGATCTCGCCGAGCGGGCCGGTGACCGTGACCCGCGCGTGGGTCTGCGGGCCGTGGCCGCCCTCCGCAGGCTGCTGGAGCAGCTGGAGGCCGTACAGGTACGCAGCGCGCGCCACCAGGGGTGGTCCTGGCAGGACATCGCGGCCGAGCTGGGCGTCAGCCGGCAGGCCGTGCACAAGAAGCACGGGAGGCTCTGATGTTCGAAAGGTTCACGGACGACGCGCGTGAGACGGTCACGGGCGCGGTCACCGAAGCGCGGCGCTGCGGCGCCGGCGCGGTGACCGAGGAGCACCTGCTGCTGGCCCTGCTGGAGCTGGGCACCCTCGACCCGCTGGGCGTGGACCGGGGTTCGGCCGTGGCCGCCCTGGCCGAGGCCCGGCGCCGGGGCGGCATGTCGAAGGCGGACGAGGAGGCCCTGGCGGGCCTCGGCATCGACCTGTCCGAGATCCTCGCCCGGGTCGAGGAGAGCCACGGCGAGGGCGCGCTGGCCACGGCGGCCGCCCGCCCGCGGGCCGGCGGCCGCGTCCGCTTCGCACCGGGCGCGAAGAAGACCCTGGAGCGGTCGCTCCGCATCGCCCTGGGCGGCCGGGAGAAGACCATCACCCGGACCCACCTCCTCCTGGCCCTGCTCACCGCCCCGGGCCCGGTGGCGGACGTCCTCACCGCACACGGCGTCACCTACGCCCGCGTGGAGGAGTCCACCCGCACCGCCTGACGGGCACACACCCCGACCGGGCCGCGCACCGCACCCCAGTGCCGCCCACCCCAGCCTCGCCGGCGTGTGAGGCGCGGGGTCCGGGGCGGAGCCCCAGGGGATCCGCTCCGCCGGGACCCGCCGCCTCACCCCCACTAGCGCGGCGCGCGGACCGTGGTGGTGATGCGGGACGCGGCCGTGGCCAGGTCGGCGCGGATCTCCTCCAGCTGGGCAGCGCTCAGCCCGTGGTCACGGGCCGCGTCCCGCACCTCGTCGCGGAAGCGGTCGAGCAGCCGGTCGAGGTCGCGCGCCGGGTCCCCGGTGGGGTGGAGGTCCTCGGCCCAGCCGGAGGGCGCGGACCGCTCCCTCGCGTCCCTGGCGCCGTCATGGGTCGCGGCGGAGCCGAGCCAGACACCCGCCAGACTGCCGATCTTGTCGGTGAAGTCGGACAGCCCCTCGCGGACCCCGGACTTCGCGAACTGGTCCTGCAGCTGGCTCGCGATCCGCTGGACCTCTTCGCGGGCCCGGTCCTGGGCCTCCTTCGCCTGGCGACGGGCCTGCTGGGCCTCCTCGCGGGCCCGGCGGCTCTCGTCCTTCGCCCGGCGGGCCTGCTCCTTCCACTCCTGGCGGGCCCGGCGCAGCTCCTCCTTGGCCAGCCGCCAGGTCTCGTCCTCCACCCGCGTGCCGGACGCGGAGGCGGCCGCCGCCGCCCGCATCTCGCGGCGCAGGTCACCCGCGGCGCCCCGGACGTCGTCGCGCATCTCCGCGGCCAGCTCGGAGACCGAGTCGCGGATCTCCAGCTCCAGGTCGGCGAGTTCACCGCTGCGGTCGGCCAGCTCGGCGCGGCCCGCCTCGGTGATCGAGTACACCTTGCGCCCGCCCTCGGTGGCGTGCGTGACGAGCCCCTCGGCCTCCAGCTTGGCCAGCCGCGGGTACACGGTGCCCGCCGAGGGCGCGTAGAGCCCCTGGAAGCGCTCCTCCAGCAGGCGGATCACCTCGTACCCGTGCCGCGGGGCCTCGTCGAGCAGCTTCAGCAAATACAGCCGCAGGCGGCCGTGGGCGAAGACGGGCGGCATGTCAGAGCACCTTCTTGTCGAGCTCGAGGGGGGCGGACGGGGCGGCCGCCTCGCTCGGTTCGCGGCGCAGCAGCGCGATCGAACCGGAGACGGTCGTGGCCCGCAGCGTGCCGGTCCCGGCCCCGAGGGTGCCGGTGATGCGCTTCGCGCCCAGCTGGCCGGAGACCCGCAGGTCCTCGAAGGCGTTGGAGACCCCGCCGGTGGCGGTGTTGGCCTCGACGCGAGCGTCCGTGGGGTGCGGGAGCCGGATCGCGACCTGGCCGGAGACCGAGTTGAGCGCGATGTCCACCGGCTGCGGGGCGCTCTGGTCCGGGTCCAGGTCCAGGAGCATGTCGCCGCTGACCGAGTCGGCCCGGACGCTGCCGCCCGCGCCCTCGACCACGGTCAGACCGCCGGAGACGGAGTGGAAGCCGAGGGTGCCGCTGAGGGCCTGCGCCTCCACGCTGCCGGACACGGTGTGCGCCTTGACGGCCCCGGACAGCCCCACCAGCGTGGCGTCGCCGGAGACGCCGTTGACATCGGTCGTCCCCGCGATGCCCGAGACGAAGGCCGTGGCGCTGACGGTGGCCACCTGCACCCGGGTGGCGGCGGGCAGGGTCAGCGAGATGACGGCGCTGCGCTCCCAGGCCTTGGCGCCGCCGGCGGATCCGGAGCCCGTCCAGGCCTTCCACGGCTTGGAGTCGAACCACTTGCGCAGGTTCTGCGAGCCGTTCCAGGGCAGGTCCTCGTAGGAGATGGTCAGGGTGTCGCCCTCCTGCACCACGTGCAGGGGCGGACCGCTGACCTCGCTGACCTCCAGCTGCGCCGGACCCTCCGCCGCGACGACGTTCACCGTGCCGCCCACGACGCGGACGCGGAGCTCGGCGACCGGCTCCTCGAAGGTGAGCTGCTGGGGTTCGGCGATGGACCAGGTCGTCTGGTGTGCCATGGTGCTGATCCTCCTCGGGCGAGCGCGTGGGTGCCGGGGTTCGGCGTGACGCAACATATCGCGTCTTCTGAGTAACACGATATATCGCGGATATCGGAAGTCAAGCGACTCCGTCGACCCTCGCGCGCCCGAGCGTCACTTTGTGATGGTTAGGGCGGTAGGAGCGATTTGCCTTAGCGTGAGGGCATGTCGATCTCCGAGACCACGGCGGGCGGACTGCTGCTCTGCCGCGCCGAGCCCACCGCCGTCCGACCCGCCGCCGCCCACATCCTGCGCGAGCGCCTGCTGCTCGCCCCGGCGGGCGAGTGGACCTCCCTGGTCCCCGAGGGCGCGCCGTGGGCCGGGGCGGAGGAGTCCGTGGACGAGGTGCTGGCCGGCTGGACCTCGGCGCTGGCGATCGGCGCCAACTGGCCGGTGCTGGGCCTGTGGTGGGAGTCCGGGGAGAGCGGCTTCGCCCTCGCGTCCGGTCCGCGTCGGCCCGTCTCCTACGGGTGGGCGGCGGACGGGACGCCGCTGGGCGACCCGGACACCATGCGGACGCTCACCGCGCGCCTCGGCCTGGACCCCGTGCTCGACCTGGAGGAGCTGGAGCGGCTCACCCGGCCCGACGAGGCCGCCGACGGCGGGACCCGGCTGCTGGGGCTGATCGCGCTCCTCGCCCGGGCCGGGCTGGCACTGCCCGCCGGCCTCTCCCCCGGCGAGCCCGCCGACCGGCTGCGGCAGGCCGCGCGGGTCGCCCCGGGCGCGGGTGCCGTGGAGTGGTCCGGCTGGCGCGACGCGGTGCGGGCCGAGCTCGACGAGGTGGAGGGCGGGCCGCTGGGCCCCTGGCTGCGCGGGCCCCGCGCCCGGTGCGCGGGCGCCGCCCAGGTCGCCGCCGGAGCCCCCCTGATGCTGTGGGCGGCCCGCCGCCGCAGCCCCGGCTGGCTGGCCGCGGGCGCGCTCCTGGTCACCCACGGGGCGCTGGGCCTCGCGTACGACCGGGCCCGCGACCACGGCCGGGCCGAGCGGGACCGCGCCCGGGCGTGAGGCCCGGGGCCCCGGCCCTCACCCCGCAGCCCGCAGCCCGCAGCCCGCCCGGCGGTCCCGGCGGACTGAAGAATCGTTACGCCGCCTCCGCGCCCGGCTCCGTGTCCGTGTCCGTATCCGGGCCCGGACCCACGCCCCCACCCATGCCCGCGCCCGCGCCCGCGTCCGCGTCCAGCAGGGGGCTCTCGTGGTGGTGCAGCCAGGCGCGGTACGGCGGGGTGCCGAGGGCCGCCTCGCGGTAGGCCGCGCGCAGGTCGTCGTACACCTCCGCGTGCGCCCCGGGGCGGGTGGCCAGCAGGAGGCGCACGGCGAGCGGGTCCCCGTACAGCGGCCGGATCGCCATGTCATCGCGCGGGCCGGACGTCGGCTGGCAGGGCGCGACCGCCTCGCCGGAGACGATCAGGGAGGCGGCGGTGTGGTAGTCGGCGTGGAGTACCGCGGGGCGCAGTCCGGCGCCCGCGAGGACCCGGCGGAGACCGTCCCACTCGCCGTCGACCGACGGGTCCACCGTCCACCGGTCGGCGGCGAACTCCCGTAACTCCACGACCGGTCGGCGCGCCGCGGGGTGGTCCCGGGCCATCGAGACGAACTGCGGCTCGCGCTCCATCAGCACGTGCACCTCCAGCCCCGGCGGCACCCGCAGCGGGAAGCCCTCCACCTCGTGCACGAAGGCCACGTCAAGCCGTCCCGAAGCCACCATCCGCAGCAGCGCGTTGGCCGAGACGTCCACCACGAGCGAGGTCTCCGTGTCCGGCAGCCGCCGGTGCAGCCTGCGCAGCCAGCCCGGCAGCGCGCGGCTGGCGGTGGAGCCGATCCGCAGCCGCGGCCCGTGCGCGAGCGCCCTCGCCTCGGCCACCAGGGCCGCCATCTCCTCCAGCAGGGGGCGGGCCCGGCCGAGTACTGTCCGCCCGAAGGGGGTGGGGCGGCACCCGGTGCGTTCGCGCAGGAACAGCTCGCCGTCCAGGGCGCGTTCGATCCGGCGCAGCTGGGTCGTCAGGGAGGGCTGGCTCACCCCGAGCTGCCGCGCCGCCTTGTGCAGACTGCCGGCGTCGGCGATGGCGCACAGCGCGCGCAAGTGCCTCACCTCGAGCTCCATGTCCCGAGAGTAGGGCGGTCCCCGTGGACCGCACCAGCCACTGATAGCCCCCCGAATCCCGCCATTCTCACGGAAGTTGCCCTGCCGAAAACTCGCCGATAGCCCCGCGCTATCGGCCCCTGACATCATCCGCGACCCGCTCCGGCTCCCGCAGAATCCGGTAACCGAACCACCAACCCCCCACACCGGATGAGCAGGAGCACCCCACATGCGCCACTCCCGAAGGACCGCGCTCGCCTCCGTCGTCGGACTCGGCATGACCGCCGCGCTCGGCATCCTCCCCGTCGCCACCGCCAGCGCCGCCCCGGCCGCCGTCCCCACCGGCAGCCCCGCCTCGTACGCCGCGTACGAGGGCTCGCAGGAGAACGCCGCCGCGAACCGCGCCTTCTTCGAGGCCGTGCAGCGCTCGGTCGCCGAACAGCGCGCCGCGAACCCGGGCCTGAAGGCGGTCACGGTCACCTACAACACCCGCAGCGCGCCCAGCTTCCGCAGCCAGATATCCCGCTCCACCCAGATCTGGAACTCCTCGGTGTCCAACGTCAAGCTGCAGGAGGTGTCCTCGGGCGGGAACTTCGCCTACTACGAGGGCAGCGACTCGCGCGGCTCGTACGCCAGCACCGACGGGCACGGCCGGGGGTACATCTTCCTCGACTACGCGCAGAACCAGCAGTACAACTCGACCCGCGTGACGGCCCACGAGACCGGGCACGTCCTCGGCCTCCCGGACCACTACTCGGGGCCGTGCAGCGAGCTGATGTCCGGCGGCGGGCCCGGCACGTCCTGCCAGAACACCAACCCGAACTCCGCCGAGCGCGCCCGCGTGAACCAGCTGTGGGCCAACGGCCTCGTCGCCTCGGGCCTCGGCACCAAGGGCTGATCAGGCCCGGCCGCACGGGGGGCGGCCCGGGCTCCCGCCAGGAGCCCGGGCCGTCCGCGGCCTCCGGTTTCCACCGCGCCCGCATCTCACGCCCGACCGCGTACGACGCGCCGGCCCGGCCCCGCCGCGGGCCGTGACCCCGGTCAGCGCGGCTTGCGCCACATCGGCCACATCAGGGGGCCGTCCGGCAGGCGTACCGGCGTCCCCGTGAACTCCCAGCCGAGCCGCTCGTAGAGCCGCATGCTCCGCTCGCTGCTCGCCTCCAGGTACGCGGGGACGCCGTCCCGGTCGCAGCGTTCCAGCACCGGGCGCATCAACTCGCTGCCCAGCCCCTCCCCCTGACGGTCCGGCGAGACCGCGATCATCAGCAGGTACTCGTGCTCCTCGGCGGTGGGGTGCACCTCGCCCATGAGCCGGCCCACCAGCTCGCACCGCTCGTTGTCCGGGTCCGCGACCTCCCGCATGCGCGCCGGGACCTCGTCCTCGCCCTCGGGCTCCCCGGCCGGGATCCGCAGCCACAGCGCCGCCGCCGAGCCGTCCGCCGCGCGGTCGATCCGGCCCTCGGCCAGGGCCACGTCGACGAAGACGCCGAGGAACTTTCCGTGGACGGCGCGCCGGTGCTCGGGATCCGGGAAGACCCAGCTGCTCACCGGGTCGTCGAAGAAGGCCGCGTCGAGCAGCCGCGCCACCGCGTCCCGGTCCGCCGCGCCGCCGGTCCGTATCTCCATGACCCCATCCGCACCCATCAGCCTCACCCTTCGTCACGCGTAACAGCCTTGCGCGATCCTAGAGTTGGCCCGGACGTGCGGAAAGGCCGGTTCCGGCACCTTGCGGGTACCGGAACCGGCCGTCTCGCCCCCTCGCCCCCTCTCCCCCGTCTCCCCCGTCTCCCCCCGGGGCCGACGCGCCTCAGCGCGCCTCAGCGCGCCTCAGCGCGCCTCAGCGCGCCTCAGCGCGCCTCAGCGCGTCCTGCGGGTCACGAACTCGGCCAGTGCCAGCAGCCCGTCCGCCGCTCCGGGGTCCGGCACGGCCCGCGCGAGCTGCTGCACGGCCCGTCCCATCCGGTCGGCGGCATGGGCCTGCGCCCAGTCCCGCCCGCCGGCCCGTTCCACCGCGTCCGCCGCCCGGCGTACGTCGCCGATCTCCATCGGCCCCGCGTACAGGGCGGCCAGCTCCGCGCCCGCCCCGGTGCCCGAGGTGAGCGCGGCCACGACCGGCAGGGACTTCTTGCGCGCCCGCAGATCGGCGCCCGCGGCCTTCCCCGTGTGCTCCGGGTCCCCCCAGATGCCGATCAGGTCGTCGATCAGCTGGAAGGCCAGCCCGGCCTCGCGGCCGAAGGCGTCCATCGCGTCGACCTCCTCGGGCCCGGCCCCGGCGTACAGCGCGCCGAGCGCGCAGGCGCACCCGAGCAGCGCCCCGGTCTTGGCCATCGCCATGGACAGGCACTCGTCCAGCGAAACGTCTTCGCGACGCTCGAAGGCGATGTCCGCCTGCTGTCCGCCGCACAGCTCGATGACACAGGCCGCGAGCCGGGCCGAGGCCCGGGCCGAGGCCGGATGGGCATCCTCCGCGAGCTGCTGGAGCGCCAGCGCCATCATCGCGTCCCCGGAGATGATCGCCTCCGGTATCCCGAACACGCTCCAGGCCGTGGCTCTGCCACGCCTGCGCACGTCCTCGTCGATCACGTCGTCGTGCAACAGCGTGAAGTTGTGGGCCAGTTCCACGGCGACCGCCGCCGGCACGGCGTCCTCACCGCGCCCGCCGAGCGCCTGGGCGGACGCGAGGACCAGGGCGGGCCGGATGGCCTTGCCCGCCTGGCCCGCGGCCGGGGTCCCGTCTGCCTGCTCCCAGCCGAAGTGGTACATGGCCACGCGCCGCATCGGACCGGGCAGGCTCTCGACCGTACGGCGCAGTCGCGGGTTGACCGTTTCTCTTGTCCTGGCCAGCAGGACGGCGGCCTCCTGGCCCGGATCGGCCGGAGGCTCGCCGCGGACGGGAACCCCGTCGCCGACCGGCCGTTCCTCGGTGGCCGTCATGCCGTCGTCTCCCCCGGCCGCCCGCTCAGCGCCAGCGCCCGATCTCGACGTTCTCCAGCACACCGAGGGCGTCCGGCACCAGGACGGCCGCCGAGAAGTAGGCGGTGACCAGGTAGGAGATGATCGCCTGCTCGCTGATCCCCATGAAGCGGACCGACAGGCTCGGCTCGATCTCGTCCGGGATGCCGGGCTGGTGCAGGCCGATCACACCGCCGTCGTCCTCGCCGGTGCGCATGCAGAGGATGGAGGTCGTACGGGCCTCACTGACCGGGATCTTGCTGCTCGGGAAGATCGGCACCCCGCGCCAGGACGGCACCCGGTGACCGCCGATGTCGATCGACTCGGGGTACAGGCCGCGCTTGTTGCACTCGCGGCCGAAGGCGGCGATGGCCTTGGGGTGCGCGAGGAACATCTTGGAGCCGCGCCGCATGCTGAGCAGCTGGTCCATGTCGTCCGGGCTGGGCGCGCCGTCGTGCGGCTGGATGCGCTGGTCGTACTCGGCGTTGTGGAGCAGGCCGAAGTCGCGGTTGTTGAGCATCTCGAATTCCTGGCGCTCGCGCAGCGCCTCGACCGTGAGCCGCAACTGCTCCTCGGTCTGGTTCATCGGCTGGTTGTAGAGGTCCGCGACGCGGGTGTGCACGCGCAGGACGGTCTGGGCGATGCTCAGCTCGTACTCGCGGGGCCTGGCCTCGTAGTCCACGAAGGTGCCGGGCAGGACGGCCTCGCCGCTGTGACCGGCGGAGAGGTCGATGGCGGCCTCGCCGTGCTTGTTGGTCTCGTGGGCCGGCTGGGAGCGTACGTGCTCCACGTGCGCCCGGAGGGAGTCCACCCGGTCGGCGAGCAGCTGGAAGTCCTGGCGGGTCAGGACGAGCACGGTGCCGGAGGTGGCGGTGCGGGCGGTGTACTCCCAGATGGCCTCCTCGTCGACGAGGGCGCCCTCGCCGAAGTACGCGCCGTCGGCGACCGTGCGCAGGACGGCGTCCTCGCCGTAGGGGCCCGGGCCGATCTGGTCGATCCGGCCGTGGGCGAGCAGGAACACCTTGTCCGCGGGGTTGCCGAAGGAGGTCAGCTCCTGGCCGGCCTCGAAGTCGACCTGGTTGCAGCGCTGGGCGAGTTCGGTGAGGACGTCGATGTCCTCGTACGCGCGCAGCAGGGGCAGCTCGCCCAGCTCGGCCGGGATCACCTGGACCTGGGTCCCGGTCTTGATGAACTCCACGCGGCCGTCGCCGACGGTGTAGGTGAGGCGGCGGTTCACCCGGTAGGTGCCACCCTGCACCGACACCCACGGCAGCATCTTCAGCAGCCACCGCGAGGTGATCTCCTGCATCTGCGGCTTGGACTTGGTGGTGGTTGCCAAGTTCCGCGCGGCTGCTGTCGCGAGACTGCGCTGCGGCTGCTGAGGCTGGGCCTCGGACTCGGAACCTGCCTGGACCGACATGTGTTTCCCTTTCGATCACTCCATGGGTCTGCAGTGGCAGCCTTTCAGCACGGTGCGTGGTGAGACCATTACACAAAAGGGTGGGACTACTCCGTCCGAGGGATGGGCACTCTCTTGGGTTCACCCGAGTCCCAGGGGTCTCGGCGACCCCGTGCGTTCCGGCCGTTAACTTGCCTTAGAGATGCAACTTTTCTAGAGTCGAGCGCATGCGGCTCACCCGATTCACCGACCTGGCCCTGCGCGTCCTGATGCGCCTCGCCGTCGAGGAGGCGGACCTCCCCACCACCCGCGAGGTGGCGGGCGCCATGGAGGTGCCGTACACGCACACCGCCAAGGTGGTCGCGAAACTCCAGCACCTGGGCCTGGTCGAGGCCCGGCGCGGCCGCGGCGGCGGGCTGGCGCTCACCGCCGCCGGGCGCCGGGCGTCGGTCGGCGGGCTCGTCCGCGAGCTGGAGGGGGCGGGGGACGTCGTCGACTGCGACGGCACCACCCCCTGCCCGCTGCGCTCCGCGTGCATCCTGCGCGGCGCGCTGCGTGGGGCCCAGGAGGCGTTCTTCGCCGCACTGGACCCGCTGACGGTGGAGAGCCTGGTGGCGGCCCCGACCGGGCCGCTCCTGCTGGGCATCGGGACCACCCGAACGAGTTGACGCGCGACGGGGCCGCTCGAGGACACCCGAGGGGCACCCGGCGGCCGCGCGCCCTTTAATGCGATTACTAGATACCATTTTCCATTACCACGCGAGGTGCACAGGTGCTTTCCGAGAAGTCGACCGCGACCGTCCGCGCCACCCTTCCCGCCGTCGGGGCGGCCATCGGTGACATCACGGAGCTCTTCTACACGAAGCTGTTCGAGGCCCACCCGGAGCTGCTCCGCGACCTCTTCAACCGCGGCAACCAGGCCGCCGGCCTGCAGAAGCAGGCGCTCGCCGGCTCCATCGCCGCCTTCGCCGCGCACCTGATGGAGCGCCCGGACACCCGCCCCGACGTGATGCTGCACCGCATCGCCCACAAGCACGCCTCGCTCGGCGTCACCCGCGCGCAGTACCCGGTCGTCCGCACCCACCTCTTCGCGGCCATCGCAGAGGTGCTGGGCGAAGCCGTCACCCCCGAGGTGGCGGAGGCCTGGGACGAGGTCTACTGGCTGATGGCGAACGCCCTCGTCGCGATCGAGGAGCGCCTGTACGAGGGCGCGCGGGTCGCCGCCGGTGACGTCTGGCGCGAGTGGACGGTCACGGACCGGACCGAGGAGACGGCGGACTGCGCCACCTTCCGCCTCGCCCCCGCCGACGGCGCCCCCGCCCCGGACTTCGCGCCCGGCCAGTACGTCTCCGTCCAGGTCACCCTGGCCGACGGCGCGCGCCAGATCCGCCAGTACAGCCTCTCCAGCGCCCCCGGCTCGCCCGTGCGCGCGATCACCGTCAAGCGGGTGCACGGCCCGGCGGCCGCGGGCCCCGACGGCGAGGTCTCCGGCCACCTGCACGCCCACGTCCGCCCCGGCGACCGGCTGCGCGTCTCGGTCCCGTACGGCGACCTGGTCCTGCGGGACACCACGGCGCCGCTCCTGCTCGCCTCGGCGGGGATCGGCTGCACCCCGATGCTGTCGATGCTGGAGCACCTCGCCGACACCGGGCACGACGGCCCCGTCACCGTCGTCCACGCCGACCGCTCCCCCGCCGACCACGCCCTGGCCGCCGACCACCGGGCGCTCGCGGGCAAGCTCGCGGGCCCCGAGGCCCTGTTCTGGTACGAGGAGGCGCCCGAGCCGGGTGACCGTGCGGGCCGGGTCGACCTGACCGACGTACACGTCGCGCCCGGCACGCGGGTGTACCTGTGCGGTCCGCTGCCCTTCATGCGGGCGGTGCGCGAGCAGCTGCTCGCCAAGGGCGTGGCGGCCGCCGACCTCCACTACGAGGTGTTCGGCCCGGACCTGTGGCTGGCCGCGGGGTGACGCCCGGGGCGGGTGGGGCGGGCGGGTCGCGCGGGGCCGGCGGGACCGGTGGCCGGATCCGCTCGTACGGCGCTCGCACACCGTACGAGCGCCATAGCCAGGGCGGGAGCGCCTCCGCTACACCCGTTGCGTAATCGGACGGATACGCAAGGTGACCGTCCACGCACGGGAAGGAGGCGCTCATGTCCGCACCCATGTCCGCCGATCGTTTCCTCGCGGCACTCCGGGCCGAGGAACTGACCGTCGTCGAAGTCGGGTCCTGGCGCACCCACAACCGCAACCACAAGGGCCCCTGGGGCCCGGTCAACGGCGTGATGATCCATCACACGGTCACCCGCGGCGCGGACTACACCGTCGAGATCTGCCGCGACGGCTACAGCGAACTCCCGGGCCCGCTGTGCCACGGGGTCATCACCAAGGACGGCGAGGTCCACCTCGTCGGCTACGGCCGGGCCAACCACGCGGGCGCGGGCGACGCGGACGTCCTGGCCGCCGTGGTGGCGGAGAAGGCCCTGCCGCCGGACCGCCAGGCGAACACGGACGGCAACAGGCACTTCTACGGCTTCGAGTGCGAGAACCTCGGCGACGGCGAGGACCCCTGGCCCGAGGCCCAGCTCGACGCCATCGCCCGCGCCGCGGCGGCGATCTGCCGCTTCCACGGCTGGACGGCCCGCTCGGTGATCGGCCACCTGGAATGGCAACCGGGCAAGATCGACCCGAAGGGCTTCACGATGTCGTCGATGCGCGAGCGCGTAGCCGAACGCCTCAAGTCCGACGCCTGAGAACCACCGCCCGGACCACCCGCCGGGGCCGCGGGGCCACCCGCCCGCCCCGCGCCCCCGGCGGCCACAATGGGCGGGTGGACCCTTCCGTGAACCCTGACCTGCTGCTTCGGCCCCGGCCGGCCTCGCCGTTGTGGGAGGTGGAGGACGGGCGGTTCGGGCGGTGCGGGGTGCGGTTGCTGCTCAAGCGGGACGACCTGGTCCATCCCGAGCTGCCCGAGAGTAAACCCACTGGTGTTTGCGGGCCTGACCAGCAGAAATAATCGGTTTGGCCCGTGATCACCCCAACCTAGGGTGGCTCTCATGGGCATAGCGACCGACCCGGCCAAGTTGTGTGACCTCTACCTGCGCCGCAGCACCTTGCAGGACAACAAGGACACCTTGAAGGCGCACGAACGCGACCTCAGGGACCGGGCGCAGCGGGAAGGACTGATCGTCCGGGAGGTCTGGACAGACGAGGCGTCGGCCTTCAAGGCCGGCGTCACGCGCGAGAAGTTCGACAAGGCCATTGCCGCCGTGGTCGCTGGCGAGGTCCGCCACCTCCTGGTGTGGAAGCTGGACCGCCTGAGCCGCCGGGGCATGCGGCAGGTGGGCGACGTACTCGACACCTTCGAGAGCCGCGACGCCCGGCTGGTCGCACACATGGACGGCCTGGACAGCTCCGTACCGCAGCACCGTGGACTGTTCGCGTGGCTGGCCGAACAGGCGCGCGCCGAGTCGTACAACACCAGCGTGCGGACCCGGACGACGAAGGCGGAGAAGAAGCGCCAAGGTGCGTGGCCAGGCGGTCAGCCGCCCTACGGGCTGCGGGTCCGGAAGGGCCGGACAACCACGGAGCACCACCCCAAGGAGTACGCCACATCCCGCCGTATCGCGGACCTCCTGCTGTCCGCCGAGTCCGCCAGCGCGATAGCGGAGAAGCTGAACGCCGACGGTCTCATGACCCGACGGGGCGGCAAGTGGCGCTCCTCCACGATCACGCAGCTCGCCCACTCCCCCGCGTGGGCCGGCCTGATGCCCACGCATGACCGGTACACGGACGACCAAGGCCGGGAACGGTGGCGTGCGACGCAGGAACCCATGCTGGGCGAGGACGGACAGCCCGTCAGCGTGGGCGAGGGAGTCATCACGTCCGGCGAGCGGGCACGCATCCAGGCCGCCCTGAGGCTGCGCACGTCCGAGTCCATGGCGAACGGACGCCGAGGCAAGCCGGCGGCACAGTCGCTTCTGTCGGGACTTCTCAAGTGCGGGCGCTGCGGCGGCAACATGGTCAAGGGCGGACCGTCGTACCGCTGCTACCGGCGGATCAACCTGGGCAAGAGCACCTGCCAAGGTATGTCCGTCCTGGTCGACGCTGCGGACGACGCCATGACCCACGCGTTCATCTCGCGCGTCTCCGCGCTGCCTGATGACGACGACCTCCTGGTGGACCTCGCCATCCGCTGGTTGGCCGTGGAGGACCCGGAGAAGGACGTCCGCCGCACGGAACTCACGCTCGCCGTGGACGACGCCCAAGCCCGCTTGGACAGCCTGGACGAAGCGCACTTCGTACAGGGCCGCTTCAAGGGCCCGAAGGGACAGCAGCGCTACGACCAACTACGGGACGCGATCACCGCTCAGTTCGACGCGCTGGAAACAGAACTGGCCGAACTGACGCGCGCCATCGACATAACGGTCCTGCGAGAGGGCGAGATGCTGCACCAAGCGTGGATGGCAGCAGACCAGGAACGCGCCCGCATGCTGCTGCGCGTGATCCTCCACTCCGTAGCGCTCCTCCCATCCCGAGGCCAGGGCTGCAAGGACCCGGTTCTCACGCGCTTCAGGTTCCACTGGGTAGGCGAGGAACCTCAGCCCGTATAAGCCGCCCGACAGGGCCTCAGAGGGCCCTCTGAGGCGTCCGCACTGCCTGCTGCCGGAAAGGCCCTCTACATCGGATAGTTCGCCCCTCCTGCGTGCAGCGACGGGCACGGCCACCCCTGGCCGGAGTGACGAAGTGACGGAATGACGCACAGCGCCGGTTACCTCTTATGTATAGATTTTTTCGTCGCCATGCATGGAACAGAACTAAACGTCATTCCGTCACTTCGTCACTCATGGCGTTCAGAGGCTGTGGCCACCTGCCGCCCCCGCACCCTTCGCCGACACCGGCACGGCTGCTTCCCGGCATCCCCGGCCACACTCGCCGGGGCCACCCCCAGCAAGAGCCGACCTCTACTCCATACCGGCGAGGATCTCAGCGACAGGAAGATGACAGTGTCCCGTCTGGCTCGCATGCTCCTTCTTGCGCCGGATTAGATCATCGAGGCGGATACGGCGCTCCAGGACGGCCATGAAGTCACCGCCCTCCATCGTGATGAAGGGCGTGCTGTACCCGTACACGTCGAGAGCGTCCGAGGTGAATCCACCCACGCTGACATAGAGCCCCAGCGTGTTCTTTCCCTTCCGCTCGATGTTCGCCTTGAACACATCAAGCATGGGACGCCCTATCCTCCCCTGACACCACTTCGCCTCGATCACGTAGTGGTCGGTGTTGAAGGTGAAGGCTCCGTCGACCTGTTCGTGTTCCATCACGTAGGAGGCACGCGGTTCCATGTCGTACAGACGGAACAGATCGTTGATGAAGCCTTCAAAGTCTCGCCCCCTCTGATGAGGGTCCGGCATGGCGTGCATCTCGATGAAGCGCTGCCTGAGCGCATCGTGGTCGCCGGCGAAGGCGCGGTCACCTTCGGAGCGTTGCGCACGAGCGATGATCTCAGCGGCGATCCTCTCGTGGTCCCTGATCGACCTCTGCTGACCACTGGTCCAGCGCCGCAGCTCCTCCACAGCCGCAGTTGCCCGGGCGACCAAGACTTCCCGGTCAACCTGCTGCTCCAGATTGGGAAAGCGGTCCATCTCAGCAACGTCGAGCATCAGCTCGATCGCCAGGTCCGCATACCGACCTTCATTGGCACGGAGGTAGTCGACCAGCAGCCCGGCTGTCTCCCGCTTCGTTACGCTGAAATCGAGCTGCGCTAGTAGCTCGCTGTACTTGGCCAGCATGCCGCGCAGATATCGCTGGAACGGAGGCTTGTTCCAGAACACGACCGCCAATGCGTCCGCCAATGCGTTGTACGCGCTGGGGTTGATGACCTTGCCTGTAGCGCCGGACTGCTGCTGCACCGGAGCCCCCCTTCACCTCGACACAGAACGTGACTGCCTCAGTACGTTAGCGGCAGGCACCCCTCTCCCACAGGCGGATGGCGACACAACGTCCGCGCGAAGATGGGTCCCAGAAACGATGGTTTGTGAGACGGCCGCACTGACGCCCCCTGCCGCCCCGATCGACGTTCAAAACCCGTCTCAAAACCTGCCGGAAACCCATGGTGTTGTGAGACGGGTTTTGAGACGATGTGGTCATGGACGCGAACACGGGGCACCTCATCGGATACGCAAGGGTCAGCACGGATGATCAGGAAGCGCAGTTGCAGCACGACGCGCTGACGGCAGCGGGCTGCACTCGGGTCTTCACGGACAAGGCGAGCGGGAAGAACACGGAGCGTCCGGAGCTTGCCGCCGTTCTCGACTACGTGCGCCCCGGGGACACGCTGTGCGTGTGGAAGCTGGACCGGTTCGCTCGCTCGCTGATCGACCTGGTGAACATGGTGGACGCTCTCGCTGCCCGGGGAGTTGGCTTCAAGGTGCTGACGGGTGCGCTGGCGTCCATCGATCCGAACACACCGGACGGGCGGCTCATGCTCCAGGTGGTGGGCGCCATGGCGGAGTTCGAGCGCAGCCTGATCAAAGACCGGACCCGCGCGGGTTTGGACGCTGCCAGGGCGCAGGGGCGTGTGGGCGGCCGTCCGGCGGTGATGGATGCTGACAAGCTCGCTGCGGCCAAGGCCCGCAAGGCCAAGGGGGAGAGCGTAACGGCCATCGCGAAGGCCCTCGGGGTCTCCCGCGCGACGCTGTACCGGGCGCTGAGCGAAGCCGAGTAACCGGATCGTTCGTACCTGAGAGGCCGTCTGCCCCGCTGCGGGTGGGCGGTCCTTCTGCTGTCTGGGCGGGGCGGGGCTGCACTTCCGCACTCACGGGGAGGTCGGCAGGTGCGGTGAAGTGGTGGTTCTTTGGATTTTTGGGATTCCCCTAAGAAACATATGAGGGAAACGGGAAACGGCGTACAACCACCGCTTCACCGCACCCGGGAGGGAGGGCGCAGCGAAAGTTCAGCGCACATACCTTCCGGCGATCCCGGCCCCAGCACGAAGTACGCGGGCTGGGTGTAGGCCCGTTTTTGGGCTGCCCCCTGCGGCCTGGCCAGCAGCAACGTGCACCACGCCTCCCGAGAACGGGCCCCGTAAGGGCCCCTGAACCCCTACCAAGTGGCTGTCAGCGCATGGTTAGCCGAGGTATGGCGCGGGACGGCGCTCCAAGAAGTGTTGGAGGCGGAGGCGTTGAGTGTGGTGCATGGGCAGTGCGTCGAGATCCGCCGGCGCCACGAATCGCAGTTCCGTGCTCTCGTTCGAGAGGGACAGTTCTCCGCCGGTGATGCGGGCCGTGAAGCAGACGTTGAACTGTCGCCTGACCTCGCCGTCGGTGTACTCGATGATGTGCCGGGGGTCCGTGTACGTGCCGACCAGTCCCGTGATCTCCACGTCGAGGCCGGTCTCCTCCTTGACCTCGCGGACGGCCGTGCCGGGCAGTGAGTCGCCCAGGTCCATCCCTCCGCCGGGCAGCGCCCACAGGTCGTTGTCCGTGCGCCGTTGCAGCAGGATGCGGCCCTCGCCGTCGGTGACCACCGCCGAGGCGGCCACGACCATGCTGTTCGGCTCCGGAGCGTGGGGATCGTCGTAGTACTCGGTCCGGGCCATCCGGTCATGCCTCCACAGGGTGGGCTGTCTCCCACACGGCATTGAAGCTGTCCGCGTAGGTGTCGAACATGCCGCCGGAGTCCTGGCGGCGAAGGTGCCACACGGGCGCACCGTACGCGTTCACACCCCAGACGTGGGCATTGACCAACACCTGATCATCAGCCCGGTACAAGCTGTTGTAGAGCGTCGTGCCGTGTGTCCGAAGCTCGATGCCCGGCACGCTCGCCAACGGCCGGTAGTGCAAGAGAGCGAGGCGACAGCGGGATTCGATGCCATGCCCGAACTTCTCTTCCTGTCCTCGCTGCTGGACGTTCTCGCTGTCCGCGTCGCCGACTGCGATGCGTACCGCGCACCCGTCGGCAGCACGCTCCCGCAGGAGATCGTTCAGCCGGGGATACGCCTCGTGCAGGAACACCGCCGCGTAGACCAGGACGTCGATGCGCTCGCGCGCTGCCGCAAGGAGATCCACGAACACGGATACGGGAAGGTCTGCCCGCTGGTCGTACAGAGCGACCAGTTCCGGACTGACGGCCCGCGCTGCCCGTGCTTGCCGGAGCGCCGGCCACAGGGCGTGGATGTCCTCGCCCAACGTCTCCGCCGCCTTGAGTGCGGTTGCCCGGCGTGGGGTGCGCCCGAGGTTCACCCAGCGTTCCACGCTCTTCGGGTCCACGCCGGTCACGCTGGCCAATGAGGCATGAGTCCAGCCGCCGGATGCCATGACAGCCCTTAACCGCTCGTTCTGCATGGGGACGTTCTACAGGCTGTGGGACGTCCCGAAGTGCCGAACGTACGAGGTTCCCCCGTCCTGATCATCGGCGGGACGATCGCGGCACCAGCGGACGGTGAAGGGGTTTTCGGTATGGCGCCGGGATTGTGGCAACAAGTCGAACAGCGGCATCCGTTCCCCGTGCCCGACCCCGATCCAGCAGACCCTGACTGCGACGTGTGCGGGGCACTGGTCGCTCAGCGCACTGAGTGCTACCGGCGCCGGGACCTCTCGGGGGTCGTGGACTGCAACGTGGAGATCCGCCAGCACCCGCACACGGAGGTGAGTCGATGACCCGCGCCGTGCTCCGCTACGTCCCCCACACGATCCGGCACGCCCCCGAAGGTGGGGTGACGTACGAGGCGTTTTGCGTCGCCCAAGGCTGTGGAGCCGAGTCCGGCGCTCACGACGAACAGGCGGACGCGCAGGACTGGGCGCTCCGGCACGCCGGGCGGACGGGGCACGACCTGTTCAGGCGGGTGTTCACGGATCACGCGCGCGTCACCCGCCAGACGTAGACCCCGGCCCGCTGGGCGACGGCGATCAGGACAGTCCAGCGCGCCGGCTCCGGCCCCGCTCACACCACCCGAATGGCGTGGGCGGGGCTCTGACGTGCGACGGCACGGGCAGGAGCGCCCCACAATGGACGGGTGAATCGCCCCGCGAACGTTGACGTGCTCTTGCAGCCACGCCCGCCGTCCCCGTTGCAGGAGATCCGTGACGACAGGTTCGAGCGGTACGGCGTCCGCTTGCTACTGAAGCGGGATGACCTGATCCACACCAACGTCCCGTGGGACACGGACATACTTGGACCAGTGGACCTGTACCCTCCCGGCAACAAGTGGCGCAAGCTCGCGCCGAACCTGCGGGCCGCGGTGGCCGGGGGGTACGGGTCGCTCGTGACCTTCGGCGGGGCGTACTCGAACCACCTGCGGGCCACCGCCGCCGCCGGGCGGCTCGTCGGGATGGCGACCATCGGGGTGGTCCGCGGCGACGAGCTGGCCGCGCGCCCGCTGAACGCGTCCCTGGCCCGGTGCGCGGCGGACGGCATGCGGCTGCACTTCGTGACCCGGGCGGCGTACCGGCGCAAGGCGGAGCCGGAGGTACGGGACGCGCTGCTGGCCGAGGCCGGCGCCGTGGGGGCGTACGTCGTCCCCGAGGGCGGCAGCAACGCCCTCGCGCTGGCGGGCTGCGAGGAGCTGGGCTGCGAGCTGCGGGGGCTGACCGACGTGGCGGCCGTGGCGTGCGGGACGGGCGGGACCCTGGCGGGGCTGGCGGCCGGGCTCGCCCCGGAGCAGCGGGCGCTCGGGGTTCCGGTGCTGCGCGGCGGGTTCCTGGGCGCGGAGATACGTTCCCTCCAGGCGGCGGCGTACGGCGGTCCGCGCGGGGACTGGAGCCTGGCCGAGGAGTTCCACCACGGGGGCTACGGCAAGGTCCCGCCCGAGCTGGACGCCTTCGCGGCCGACTTCGAGGACCGGCACGCGGTCCCCGTCGAGCGGGTCTACGTCGCCAAGCTGCTGTGGGCGCTGACCGAGCTCGCGGCGCGGGGCGCCTTCCCCCCGGCCACCCGCCTGACGGCCGTCGTCACGGGCCGCCCCTGACCGCGCGGGCCGGGCCCGGAAGCGGCGCTCACACCGTGTCCTCGCGGTACGCCGCCGCCTCCTCCAGGTCCAGGCGCCGCAGCAGCGCCCGCAGCATCTCGTCGTCGATGCGCCGCTGGTCGCGCAGGGTGACGAAGACCTCCCGCTCGGCCGCGATCATCTCCCGCGACAGGCGCCGGTAGACGTCGTCCGCCGACTCCCCCGTCACCGCGTTGACCTCGCCGAGCCGCTCCCAGACCGCGTTGCGGCGGCGCTCCAGCACCGTCCGCAGCCGTTCGGCCAGCGGCGGCGGCAGCGCGTTCGACGGCTCGTCCAGCAGCTCGGCCAGCCGCTCCTCCGCCGCCCGCGAGGCCTCGCTCTGGGCCTGGGCCTCCGCGAGGGTCTCGGCGTGCGCGTCCCGCGCCGGCAGCCGCAGCAGGCGGATCAGCGGCGGCAGGGTCAGGCCCTGCACCACCAGCGTGCCGATCACCGTCGTGAAGGTCAGGAACAGGATCAGGTTCCGGTGCGGCACCCAGACCGGCACGGAGAACGCGATGGCCAGCGACACCACCCCCCGCATCCCGGCCCACCCCACGACCACGGGCGCCTTCCAGTTCGTATCCGGTTCCCGCCCGCGGATCCGCTCCGACAGCACCCTCGGCAGGAAGGTGGCCGGGAAGACCCAGGCGAACCGCGCCACGACCACCGCGAGGAACACCGCGAGCGCGTACCAGGCCGCGTGCAGGCCCTCGTACTCCGCCAGCCCCTTGAGGACCACCGGCAGCTGGAGCCCGATCAGCGCGAAGACGACCGACTCCAGCACGAAGGCGACCACCTTCCACACCGCCTCCTCTTGCAGCCGGGTGGCGAAGTCGACCTGCCAGTTCCGGTGTCCCAGGTACAGGCCGACGACCACCACGGCGAGCACTCCGGAGGCGTGCACCCGCTCGGCCGCCGCGTACGCGACGAACGGGATCAGCAGCGAGAGCGTGTTCTGCAGCAGCGGCTCCCGCAGCCGGGTCCGCAGGTGGTGGATCGGCACCATCAGCACCAGGCCGACCCCGATCCCGCCCACCGAGGCCAGCAGGAACTCCGTGACGCCCTCGGCCCAGCCCGCGCCGACGCCGACGACCGCGGCCAGGGCCACCTTGTAGGCGGTGATCGCGGTGGCGTCGTTGACCAGGGACTCACCCTGAAGGATGGTCGTGATCCGGTTCGGCAGCCCGAGCCGCCGCGCGATCGCCGTGGCCGCCACCGCGTCCGGCGGGGCGATCACCGCGCCCAGCACCAGCGCCACGGGCAGCGAGAGGCCGGGTACGACCAGGTAGGCGGCGTAGCCCACGGCCACCGTCGCGAAGAGCACGTACCCCACCGACAGCAGCGCGACCGGCCGGATGTTGGCCCGCAGGTCCAGGTACGAGCTGTCCACGGCCGCGGTGTGCAGCAGCGGCGGGAGCAGCAGCGGCAGCACGATGTGCGGGTCGAGGGCGTACGGCGGCACGCCCGGGAGGTAGGCGGCGATCAGCCCGGCCGCGACGAGCAGCAGCGGCGCCGGTACCGGTGTCCGGCGGGCCAGCCCGGCCACGGCGGCGCTCCCCGCCACCAGTGCCACCAGGGGCAATACCTCCATCGAAGATCCATTCTGAGTCGTCGCGCGCCCGCACCGTCGTCGTACGCTGGCCATCATGAGCGAGTGCACGCACGTTCCGGAATTGCCGCGCCCCGAGCCCGCCCCACATGCCCCGACCTGCCCGGAATGCGAGGCGCTCGGCAGCCACCCGGTGCAGCTGCGGATGTGCCTGGAGTGCGGGTGGGTGGCCTGCTGCGATTCCTCCCCCCACCGGCACGCCACGGCGCACCACGAGAGCACCGGCCATCCGGTCATGCGGAGCTTCGAGCCGGGTGAGAGCTGGCGCTGGTGTTTCGTGGACGGTTCGATCGTCTGAGGAGGGGTAGGTCAACCCTCCGCCGCTTCCCCCGATTTGGGCCCGCAGACCCCTAGGCACTGTGCGTACCTATTGGCCTACCATCAGTCACTGGCCGTAGGCGGGGGCGCTCCGGGAGTGCTCCGCTGCCGGTCCGCGAGGGGTGCCGCGACACAATCGCCCGGATCGCGATAGCGTCACCGGCGAACACAGCTCGTACCACCTTGGAGGTGAGGGTGTCCCAGATCGCAGGCGAGCCCGGGACCCAGGACTTCGTGGAAGTCCGGCTGCCGGCTGCGGGTGCCTACCTGTCGGTGCTGCGTACGGCCACGGCCGGACTCGCGGCACGTTTGGACTTCACCCTCGACGAGATCGAGGACCTCCGCATCGCGGTGGACGAAGCCTGCGCGATCCTGCTCCAGCAGGCCGTGCCAGGATCCGTCCTCAGCTGCGTCTTCCGCTTGGTGGAAGGCTCGCTGGAGGTGACCGTGTCGGCGCCGACCACGGACGGGCGCGCGCCGGAGCGCGACACGTTCGCGTGGACGGTGCTGTCGGCCCTGGCCGGCAAGGTCGAGGCCACGGTCGAGGAGGACCGCACGGTCAGCATCAGCCTTTACAAACAGCGCGGCGCGGGACCAGGCCCGGCGTGAGCGGCGGGGAGACCCCTGTACGGGGCGGGGAACGGCCCCGAGTGCGGCACGAGGTCGACGGCGGCATCCCGGAGCAGCAGAACGCCCGGCCGCACCCGGCCGAGGCGGATGCGGAAGACGGCTTTTCGGACTCGGCGGAGCGACGGGCGGGCCCTATGAGCGAGACCCAGCAGGACGAGCCACAGCAGAACGGGCCACAGGCGGGCGCGCCGCACGCGGACGGGCCGCGGGAGGCCGCCCCGGCGGTGGACGCCGCCGCGGTGGACGCCGCTGCGGCGGACTCCGCCGCGGTGGACGCCGCCGCGCCGGACGTGGCATCGGCCGGGATCACGGCGGCCGACCTCTCGGACATCGTGGCGGAGCCCGAGGAGGTACGGGAGGTCCGCGACACGCGCGACCCGCGCGACCGCAGCGCCGCCCGCGCCCTCTTCGTCCAACTCCGCACCCTCCCGGAGGGTTCCCCGGAGCGGGCGGAGCTGCGCAACCGGCTGGTCCGGATGCACCTGCCCCTGGTCGAGCACCTGGCGCGGCGCTTCCGCAACCGCGGGGAGCCGCTGGACGACCTGACCCAGGTGGCGACGATCGGCCTGATCAAGTCGGTGGACCGGTTCGACCCGGAGCGGGGGGTCGAGTTCTCGACGTACGCCACGCCGACGGTGGTCGGCGAGATCAAGCGGCACTTCCGTGACAAGGGATGGGCGGTACGGGTCCCCCGCCGCCTCCAGGAGCTGCGCCTGGCCCTGACCACGGCCACCGCGGAGCTGTCGCAGCAGCACCAGCGCTCGCCCACCGTGCACGAACTGGCGGAGCGCCTCGGGATCTCCGAGGAGGACGTGCTGGAGGGCCTGGAGTCCGCCAACGCCTACAGCACGCTCTCGCTCGACGTCCCGGACACGGACGACGAGTCCCCGGCGGTCGCGGACACGCTGGGCTCGGAGGACGAGGCGCTGGAGGGCGTCGAGTACCGCGAGTCCCTCAAGCCGCTGCTGGAGGGGCTGCCGCCCCGGGAGAAGCGGATCCTGCTGCTTCGGTTCTTCGGCAACATGACCCAGTCGCAGATCGCCCAGGAGGTCGGCATCTCCCAGATGCACGTGTCCCGGCTGCTGGCCCGCACCCTGGCCCAGCTCCGCGAAAAGCTCCTCGTCGAGGAGTGAGCGCGGGACCGCTCGCGCGCAGGACCGCGCCGGGGCCGTACGTCGCTCAGGCGTACGTCGCTCAGGCGGCGTCGCGCGGCCCGATACCCAGGGCCTCCGTCGTCGCCGGGTTGAGCAGGAGCGCACCGACGGCCACCGCCGTCAGCACCAGCGCCACCCCGGCGGCCATCATCGCGCCGCCGGTGTTGAACAGCGTCCACGCCACCGGCAGCGCCATCAGCTGGGTGATCAGCGCCGGGCCGCGGCTCCAGCGGCGGCCCAGGCGCAGACCACGGGCCGCGATCAGCGGCAGCGCCGCGAGGGCCAGCAGGGTGATCCCGCCGGTTTCGGCCTGCCGCGGGGAGTCCGGGTCTCCGGCGATGCCCACGAACAGCATGTAGACACCGAGCCCGGCCAGGGCCAGGCCCTCCAGCGCGGTGAGCGCGGCGGCGGCGGTCAGCCGGCCGGACGGGGTGGCGGCGGGCGGTCCGGCGGCGGGGGTCTGCTTCGTACTCACCCCAGCAGGGTAGCCGCGCGCCGCCCACCCCCGACGGGACGGTCCCGACCGGGCAGTGCGGTGAGCATTACTGGGGGTGGGTAGTCTGCTGCTCATGCGTGCACTTCTCGTGGCCAACCCAGCAGCGACGACCACCAGTGCGCGCACGCGCGATGTCCTGACCCACGCCCTGGCCAGCGAGATGAAGCTGGAGTCGATCACCACGGAGTACCGCGGCCACGCCCGGGACCTGGGACGGCAGGCGGCCGAGAGCGACGACATCGACCTCGTGGTGGCCCTGGGCGGCGACGGCACGGTCAACGAGGTGGTCAACGGACTGCTGCACAACGGACCGGATCCGGAGGCCCTGCCCCGGCTGGCCGTGGTGCCGGGCGGCTCCACCAACGTCTTCGCGCGCGCCCTCGGACTGCCCAACGACGCGGTCGAGGCGACCGGCGCGCTGCTGGACGCGCTGCGCGAGCGCCGGGAGCGGACCGTCGGGCTCGGCCTGGCGGAGGGCACGCCGGGCACGGAGGACGAATCGGTGCCGGCCCGCTGGTTCACGTTCTGTGCGGGCTTCGGCTTCGACGCGGGTGTGGTCGGCCGGGTGGAGCAGCAGCGGGAGCGCGGCAAGCGTTCGACGCATGCCCTCTATGTACGACAGCTCCTGCGCCAGTATTTCGAGGAGCCGAACCGGCGGCACGGCACGGTGACGCTGGAGCGTCCCGGCGCGGATCCCGTGACGGATCTGGTGCTGTCGATAGTGTGCAACACCTCGCCGTGGACGTATCTGGGCAATCGGCCCCTTTATGCCTCTCCCGAGGCGTCGTTCGATACCGCGCTTGACGTACTCGCGCTCGACCGTTTGTCAACTCCGTCGGTCGCCCGGTACGCGACACAGCTCCTGACCTCGACTCCTGAGCGGGGTCCGCGCGGCAAGCATGCGGTGTCTCTGCACGATCTGACCGACTTCACCTTGCATTCGAAGGTTCCGCTCCCCTTCCAGATGGACGGCGACCACCTCGGCCTGCGCACCAGCGTTCGGTTCACAGGCGTACGCCGTGCACTGCGTGTGATTGTGTGAGTGGAAGGGCCGAAAGTCCTTCCACTCGAACGTTTTAACGTCGGTCCACCCCTAGGAAGTACGGCTGTGACCTACTAGACACCGACGAATCCAAAAAAACTTTCCGGAAGGGGTTGTATCCCCGTCCGAGGTTTGCGAATCTCTACATGGCGATCGGGACAGCCCGCACAACCCGGCACCCACACAGATCGCCAGAACCCCTCCACGAAACAAGGACCACACCAGGTAACTGGGCGTCGGCCCTTCCCCCATCAAGGGATTCGTGAAAGCGTTCACATTCACAAGCAACCTGCCCGCAATACAAGGAGATGGAGCAGCCATGGACTGGCGTCACAACGCCGTTTGCCGCGAAGAAGACCCCGAGCTCTTCTTCCCCATCGGCAACACCGGTCCTGCGCTGCTGCAGATCGAGGAAGCCAAGGCCGTCTGCCGCCGTTGCCCCGTCATGGAGCAGTGCCTGCAGTGGGCGCTCGAGTCCGGTCAGGACTCCGGCGTCTGGGGCGGTCTCAGCGAGGACGAGCGCCGCGCGATGAAGCGCCGCGCCGCTCGCAACCGGGCGCGCAACGCCACCGCCTGATTTCGACTTTCGAGCCTCGAGCCGCAGCGCGTAGTACCCCGCACCAGCGCTCAGCACCATGCTCTTGAGCCCCGGACCGATAACCAATCGGTCCGGGGCTCAGTGCTGTGCCCACTCGGCGCTGTGCCGACTCGGCGCTGTGCCGACTCAGCGCCGCGCCGACTCGCTACGCACGGTTACTTCTGCGGGCTGGCCGGGACGTCCAGGACGACCTTGGTGCCGCGCGGCTCGCCCGGCACCATGTCGAAGGTGCCGCCGAGTTCGCCCTCGACCAGCGTCCGTACGATCTGCAGTCCGAGATTGCCGGCCCGCTGGGGATCGAAGCCCTCGGGCAGACCGCACCCGTCGTCGAGCACGGTGATCAACAGCCGCATGTCGTCGCGCCGGCTGCCGCTGCGGCTCGCGGACACCTCGACCGTGCCGCCCTCGCCCTGGACGAAGGCGTGTTCCAGGGCGTTCTGCAGGATCTCGGTCAGCACCATGGACAGCGGGGTCGCCACCTCGGCGTCCAGGATGCCGAACCGGCCGGTGCGGCGGCAGGCCACGTTGCCCGGCGAGATCTCGGCGACCATCGCGATCACGCGGTCGGCGATCTCGTCGAACTCGACCCGCTCGTCCAGGTTCTGAGACAGCGTCTCATGCACGATCGCGATCGAACCGACCCGGCGGACCGCCTCGTTGAGGGCTTCCCGGCCCTGCGGGGAGTCCATCCGGCGGGCCTGGAGCCGCAGCAGCGCGGCCACCGTCTGGAGATTGTTCTTCACCCGGTGGTGGATCTCCCGGATGGTCGCGTCCTTCGTAATCAATTCCCGTTCGCGACGGCGCAGTTCGGTGACGTCGCGGCACAGGACGAGCGAGCCGATCCGGGTGCCCTTGGGCTTGAGCGGGATGGCGCGCAGCTGGATGACCCCGGTGCTGCCTTCGACCTCGGTCTCGCGCGGGGCCCAGCCGCTGGCCAGTTTGACCAGGGCCTCGTCCACCGGCCCCCGGGACGGAGCGAGTTCGGCGGTCGTGTTGCCCAGGTGCTGGCCCACCAGGTCGGAGGCGAGGCCGAGCCGGTGGTAGGCCGAGAGGGCGTTGGGCGACGCGTACGTCACCACGCCCTCGGCATCGAGCCGGATCAGGCCGTCACCCACCCGGGGGGACGCGTCCATGTCGACCTGCTGCCCCGGGTAGGGGAAGGAGCCGGCCGCGATCATCTGGGCCAGGTCGGAGGCGGACTGGAGGTAGGTCAGCTCCAGCCGGCTGGGTGTACGCACAGTGAGCAGGTTGGTGTTCCGGGCGATCACGCCCAGGACCCGCCCCTCGCGCCGGACCGGGATCGACTCGACGCGGACCGGCACCTCCTCGCGCCACTCCGGGTCGCCCTCGCGCACGATCCGGCCCTCGTCGAGGGCCGCGTCCAGCAGCGGGCGGCGGCCGCGCGGCACCAGGTGGCCGACCATGTCGTCCTGGTAGGAGGTGGGGCCGGTGTTCGGGCGCATCTGGGCGACCGAGACGTACCGGGCCCCGTCGAGCGTGGGCACCCACAGCACGAGGTCCGCGAAGGACAGGTCGGAGAGCAGCTGCCACTCCGAGACCAGCAGGTGGAGCCACTCCAGGTCGGTTTCACTGAGAGCGGTGTGCTGGCGTACGAGGTCGTTCATGGAGGGCACGCTGCGAGGGTACCCCGGGCTTGGGCCATGACTTTCCCCACCGAGATTACCCAGGAGTACCCAGGAGGGGCGGAGTCCGCGTAATGTTGGAGGAAGTGACGGGGTCGCAGTACCCGCCATTGGATGGACAGAACAGAATGGTCTAGTCCACAATTGACAGAAGACTTCCGCCCTCCCCGCACAGGAGGACGGATCGAGGTAACCCGCCGCGTTCTGCCCTGACCGCGTCGGTGCCTCCCACCGGCCGCCGGGCACCGCACACCCGACCGGCCGTAAGTACTCCGGGCTGCGGTGCCGGACGGGCTGAGGGTCCCGTCCCGGCACCGTGGCCCTGAGGAATGTGCTGGTGGAATACCGGGTGCGGGCCGCCGTCGAGCACCGCTCCGGTCGGCCACTACCGCGGCCAGGCCCCCATCGCGAGCACCGCCACCGCTTCCAGCTCCGCCCGCGTCGCCCCGTCCCGCGACTGCTGCGACATCCCCTGGAGCACCGCACCGCAGTACCGCGCCAGCGCCACCGCGTCGGTGTCCGCGGGCAGCGCGCCGGTGGCGACGTCCGCCCGGATCCGGCTCTCGAACAACGTCAGGTTGGCCTGGCGCCTCACCCGTAGCGCTTCGGCCACCTCGTCGGCGGTGGTGTTGACGGCCGCGCTGATCACCATGCAGCCCGGCGGGTGGGCCGGGTCCGTGTACACCTCGGCCGCCTCGTGCAGGATCCGCGCCAGGGCGGCGCGGGCGGTGGGCTCCTCGGAGAGGGCCACGGCCGCGAAGTCCCCGTACCGGCTGCCGTAGACCACGACGACCTCGTCGAAGAGCTTGCGCTTGTCGCCGAAGGCGGCGTAGAGGCTGGGCGCGCCGATGCCGAGGGCGCGGGTCAGGTCGGCGATGGAGGTGGCCTCGTAGCCACGCTCCCAGAAGGCGAACATCGCCTTGTCGAGGGCCTCGTCGCGGTCGAAGGAGCGGGGCCTGCCGCGCTGTCCGGTCACCATGCGTCCATTCTATAGCGGGCGCTAGGGAATCTGATACGGTCCTTTCTGTAGCGACCACTAGCGATTGCGGAGGGGGGCACCCCATGGGCGTGCTCGAAGGAAAGACGGCGCTGGTCACGGGCGGTAGCCGGGGGATCGGCCGGGCGGTGGCGCAGCGGCTGGCCCGGGACGGGGCGCTCGTGGCCGTGCACTACGGCCGGGACGGGGCAGCGGCGAAGGAGACGGTCGACGCGATCGTGTCGGCGGGCGGACGGGCCTTCGCCATCGGGGCGGAATTCGGGCTGCCGGGTGACGCGGAGGCGCTCTGGGCGGCGTACGACGCGCATCCGGAGCACACCGAGGGGGTCGACATCCTGGTCAACAACGCGGGGGCGGCCACCTTCGCGGGGATCGAGGAGACCGACGAGGAGACGTGGGACCGGGTCCAGGCGGTGAACGCGAAGGCGCCGTTCTTCGTCATCAAGCACGGGCTGGGGCGGCTGCGCGAGGGCGGGCGGATCGTGAACGTGACCGGGACGCCGGACATCGCGCTGCCGGCGATCCTGGCCACGATCACGGCCAAGGGGGCCGTGAACGCGTTGACGCGCTCGCTGGCGGCGCACCTCGCGCCGCGCGGGATCACCGTGAACTCGGTGGGGCCGGGGATCACCGACACCGACCTGAACAGCGCGTGGCTGGCCGATCCGGGGGCCCGGGCGCACGCGGCCTCCCGGTCGGTCTTCGACCGGGTGGGCACGGCGGCGGAGGTGGCCGACGTGGTGGCCTTCCTGGCCTCCCCGGACTCCCGCTGGCTGACGGGCCAACACCTGAACGCCACGGGCGGCCTCCAACTGGCCCTCCTGTAACCCCGACCCCGCCATTTCAACCTCGCCGACGCCGGGGGCCCCCGCCAATCCAGCCTCGCCGACGCCCGAGGCCCCGCCAACCCGGCCTCGCCGACGCCGGGGGCCCCGCCAATCCAGCCTCGTCGGCGTTCGAGGCGCCCGCCAATCCAGCCTCGTCGGCGTTCGAGGCGCCGCCGGAGGCACCGACAGCCGGGGACCGGCCCTCACCGCACACGCCACCCCTCAAGCGCCGGGCGGCTGGTCTGCCTCCGGCGGCGCCTCAAACGCCGGCGAGGCTGAAACGGGCCACCCCCGGACGGGAGCAAGCCAAGGGTCGGGAGCTCGGCGCAGGCCAGGCGGCGGCATCGCCTCAAACGCCGGCGAGGCTGAATGGGCACCGCCGACGAGGCTGGACAGGGGCACCCCGCAGGGTCCGGAGGCGGGGGGCGCAAGGGTTGGGGTTGCGCAGGACGGGGGCGGGAAAAGCGCTCACCATGGAGGGGGCGGCAGGGCTCGGCTCTGCTAGATTGGTCTATACCATACGCACCTTCTCAGATCGGCAGGCCCCGCGTGGAAGTTGTCATCGTCCCGAACGCCAAGGCAGGCGGAGAACTCATCGCGGAGGCCATGGCGGCTCTCGTCCGCCGCAAGCCCGACGCCCTGCTCGGCGTGGCGACCGGCTCCACCCCCCTGCCGATCTACGAGGCCCTCGCGGCCAAGGTCAAGGCCGGTGAGGTCGACGCCACCCGCGCCCGGATCTGCCAGCTCGACGAGTACGTCGGGCTCCCCGCCGGCCACCCCGAGTCCTACCGCGCCGTCGTGCTCCGCGAGGTCGTCGAGCCGCTCGGCCTCTCCGAGGCCTCCTTCATGGGCCCCGACGGCTCCGCCGAGGACATCGTGGGCGCGTGCGAGGCGTACGACCACGCGCTCGCCGCCGCCGGTGGCGTGGACCTCCAGCTGCTCGGCATCGGCACGGACGGCCACATCGGCTTCAACGAGCCCTGCTCCTCCCTCGCCTCCCGCACCCGGATCAAGACGCTGACGGAGCAGACCCGCGTCGACAACGCGCGCTTCTTCGACAACGACATAGACCAGGTCCCCCACCACGTCATCACCCAGGGCATCGGCACCATCCTGGACGCCCGCCACCTGGTCCTGCTGGCCACCGGCGAGGGCAAGGCCGAGGCGGTCGCGCAGACCGTCGAGGGCCCGCTGTCGGCGCTGGTCCCGGCGTCCGCGCTGCAGCTGCACCGGCACGCGACCGTCGTCGTCGACGAGGCCGCCGCCTCGAAGCTGAAGCTGGCCGACTACTTCCGCCACACCTTCGCCAACAAGCCCGCCTGGCAGGGCCTGTAAGAGCGCGCCGCAGAACGCGGAAGGCCGGGCATCCCTGTCACGGGGGTGCCCGGCCTTCCGCGTACGCGGGGAGGGTGTCGCCGGTCAGGCCCCCGCGATGACCTCCGCCGCCGCCTGTCCGCAGACCCGCGACGCGCCGTGCGTCGCGATGTGGAAGGCACCGCGCGCCCGCTCCCGCGGCAGGCCCATCTCGACCACGACCGTGTCGGGCCGGGCCGCGACCAGCGCGTCCAGGGCCGCGGCCATCCACGGGTGCCGGTGGGCGTCGCGGACCACGGCGACGACCGTACGGGCCCCCGCCGCGGCCAGGATCTCCGCGACCGGGGCGTCCTCCCCGAACTCGCCCGCGGCGGTGCCGGGGAGCAGCTCGGCCAGCGCCGCCGCCACCCCCCACGGGGTCTCGTCGCCCACGGCCATGTTCGGCGCGGGGGCGAGCGTGGCGACGTAGGGCGCGGTGACGGGCACCGGGGTGCCGCTCACGCGCAGGGCGCGGCGGGCCGCTTCGAGGCCGATGCCGGGCGCACTCCCCTCCTGGTGCGCGCCCGGCGCGACGGCTTCCCGGGCCTGCCGGGTCCATGTGGCGAGGGCGCGCACCCGAGCGGCGGCGTCGGCGAGCCGCTCCTCGGGGAGGGCGCCCTCCCGGACGGCCTCGACGAGCGCGTCGCGCAGCCCGAGCACTGTCGCCTCGTCGCACAGGCCGCCGCCGACGCAGATCGCGTCGGCGCCCGCGGCGATGGCGAGCACGGTGCCGCGCTCGATGCCGTAGGTGGCGGCGATGGCCTGCATCTCCATGCCGTCGGTGATGATCAGGCCGTCGTAGCCGAGTTCCTTGCGCAGCAGACCGGTGAGGATCTGCGGGCTCAGGGTGGCGGGCCGGGTCGGGTCGAGCGCGGGCACGAGGATGTGCGCGCTCATCACGGCCTTGGTCCCGGCGGCGATGGCGGCCTTGAAGGGCACCAGTTCGCGGGCGTAGAGGGTGTCGAGGTCGGCGTCGATGCGGGGCATCGCGTGGTGGGAGTCCACGTTGGTGTCGCCGTGCCCCGGGAAGTGCTTGGTGCAGGCGGCGACTCCGGCGGCCTGGAGCCCCTCGACGTAGGCGGCGGTGTGCCGGGCCGCGAGGTCGGTGTCGGCGCCGAAGGACCGTACGCCGATGACGGGGTTGTCCGGGTTGGAGTTGACGTCCGCGGACGGGGCCCAGTTGAGGTTGACCCCGCACTCGGCGAGGCGCCGGCCCAGCTCGCGGGCGACGTCGCGGGTGAGCGTGGTGTCGTCGACGGCGCCGAGCGCCAGGTTTCCGGGGAAGGACGAACCGCCGCGGACCTCCAGGCGCGTGACGTCGCCGCCCTCCTCGTCGATCGCGACGAGTACGTCGTCCCGCACGGCCCGCAGCTCGGCGGTGAGGGCGGAGAGCTGCTCGGGCGAGACGATGTTGCGGCCGAAGAGGCCGACGGAGGTGAGGCCTTCGCCGACCAGGCGCAGCACCCAGGCGGGGGCGGTGGTGCCTTCGAAGCCGGGCTGGAGGACCGCGAGGGCGTCACGGGTGACCGTGTCGGTGCGGTGCGCGAGGATGGTCATGGGCCGTTATCCCTTCACAGCGCCGGCGGTGAGACCCGCGGCCATCTTCCGCTGGACGATGAGGAACAGCACGACGATCGGCAGCGCCATCATGGTGGAGCCGGCCATCATCGGGGCGAATTCGGTGCCGTGCTTGGTGGTGAAGTTGCCGAGCCAGACGGTGGCGGTCTGGTTCTGCTGGCTCATCAGCATCAGGGCGTAGAGGTACTCGTTCCACGCCTGGATGAAGGCGTAGACGGAGGTGGCGACCATGCCGGGGGCGAGCAGCGGGAAGACCACCCGCAGGAACGCGCCGGTCGGCGTGCAGCCGTCGACCATGGCCGCTTCCTCCAGCTCCTTCGGGATGTTGACGATGAAGCCGCGCAACGTCCAGACGGTGAAGGGGAGGATGAAGGTCAGGTAGGTGATGATCAGGCCGGTGAGCTTGTCGTACTGACCGAGGTCGTTCAGCAGCAGGAAGACCGGGATGATCATCGCGACGAGCGGGATCATCTGGACGGCGAGGATGCCGACGATGACGACCTTGCGGCCGCGGAAGGCGAAGCGGGAGATGGCGAGGGCCGCCAGCATGCCGACCGCGATGCCGATGACGACGACGACCGAGGCGACGACCAGGCTCCGGCCGACCGGTCCCCAGAAGTCGGAGATCTCCAGCGCGCGCTTGAAGTTCTCCAGCGTGAAGGTGGTCGGGAAGAAGTGCGGGTTCGGGTCGATCGCGTCCTTGGACGGCTTGAAGGCCGTGTTGAGCATCCAGTAGACCGGGAAGCCGACGGTGGCGGCGACCAGCAGGCCGACCAGGTTCCAGCCGAGCCTGGACTTCTTCCGGTTCGCCCTCGGGACGCGGCGCGCGGCGGACGGTGTCGCGGGGGGCGCGGTGGTGGCGGTCATTCCACCTCTCCGATCTTGAGCATCTGGCGCATGTAGACGGCGACCACTCCGAGCAGCAGCAGGACGGTCACCAGGGCGATCGCGGAGCCGCCCGAGTAGTCGTTGACCACGAAGGCCTGCTGGTAGGAGTACGTCGTCAGCAGCTGGAACTCGGCCTCGGGATTGCCGTTGCGCATCACGAAGACCTGCGGGAAGACACCCATGTCCCAGATCACCGAGAGGGTCGTCAGCATCACGATGATCGGCTTCAGGATGGGCAGGGTGACGTGGCGGAAGACGCCCCAGGCACCGGCGCCGTCGAGGCGCGCGGCCTCTTCCAGCTCCTTGGGCACCTGGGTCAGGCCCGCGCTGAGGGTGATGACCACGAAGGGCACCGCTCCCCAGACCACCAGCAGCATGATGACCGCGAGGCCCTCGGGGCCGCTGGCGAACCAGTTGTGGCCGATCATGTCCACGCCGGGGAGCTTGCTCAGCAGGTAGTTGAGGACGCCGTAGCCGGTGTCGAAGAGCCACTTGAAGACGGCGGTGGCGACGATGATCGGCATGCCCCAGCTCGCCACGAGCGCGATGTTGATGAGGGCCTTGACCCAGCCCGAGACCCTCTGCAGCAGCAGCGCGATCAGCATGCCGATGACCATGGTCAGGATGACCGCACCGGCCGCGAAGATCACCGTACGCAGCACCACGGTCCAGAAGACCCCGTCGCCGAGGACCTTCGAGAAGTTGTCGAAGCCGACGAACTCGGCGTCCTTGAAGCCCCACAGCTCGGACTTGCCGAAGCTCTGGAAGGAGAGCGTGACGAGTCTGAAGAAGGGGTACCCCATCACCAGGGCGATGATCAGCAGGCACGGGGTCAGCAACAGCCAGGGCGTGAATCCGGGACCCTTGCGGGCGCCCGTCTTCCCCGGCTTGCCCGTGTTCCCGGCCTTCACTGCGGAGGAAGGCGTCTGCTTCGCCGACGGCAGGTCGGCGGTGGTTGTCTGTGCGGCACTCATCGCGTGCTCCTCGGGGGTCCCTCTCTTGACGGGCAGCAGGGCCCCGCCGGTCCGGCGGGGCCCTGCTCACTCAGGTCACTTGGTGTTGATGACCTTGTCGATCGCGGCGTCGGCGTCCTTCGCCGCGGCCTCGACCGTCTTCTTGCCGGTACCGATCTCCGTGAGCATCGTCTGCAGGAGCTTGCCCTTCTCGACCTGGCCCCAGCCCGGAGCGGTCGGGACGAACCAGGAGGACTCGGCCGCGGTGGCCGGGACCGCCGTCTTCGGGTCGGCCTTCAGCGGGCCGAGGTCCGTCTTGTTGTTGGGCAGGTTGCCCTTGGCGATCAGGCCCTTCTGGCCCTGCGCGCCGGTGAAGACGTTGATCCACTCGGCAGCGATGTCCTTGGCCTTGGACTTGGACGGGACCGCGAGGTCCGAACCACCGAGGAAGACCGGCAGGTTCTTGCCGTTCGGGCCGGGCATCACGAAGCTTTCGAGCTTGTCCTTCAGCCCGCCGACCTTGTCGTTCTTCGGGGTGGCGGCGTCGGCGCCCTCCCACGCGGCGGCGAAGATCGACGCGGCGTTGCCCTGGCCGAAGACGATCGGACGGTCGGACTCGTCCTTGGTCTTGTCGGCGTGCATGTACTTGTCGAGGAGCTCCTTGTACTGCTTCAGCCCCTTCAGCGACTCGGGGGAGGACAGGTTCGCCTTCCACTTGTCGCCGTCCTTCTTGGCGATGCTGCCGTTCGCGTCGTAGACGAAGGACATCGCGGCGTACCAGTCCGGCGAGGGCTGGTACAGGGCGCTGAACTTGTCGCCCTTGGCGGTCTGGATCTTGTCCAGGGCGCCGGTCAGGTCGGCCCAGGTCTTCGGGGCGGCGGTGACGCCGGCCTCCGCGGCCAGGTCCTTGCGCCAGGCGCCGACGCGGCCACCGGCGTAGTAGGGGACGCCGTAGGTCTTGCCGTCGTAAGTGACGGATTCCTTCAGGGCGTCCAGCCAGGTGCCGGAGTTCTCGAACTTCGACGCCTCGAGCTCGGAGAAGGCGCCGGTCGACATGTAGCCGATCATCTCGGAGTTGCCCATTTCGACAACGTCCGGGGCCTTGTCCGTGGCGAGCACGGCGTCCAGCTTGGCGTTCTTGTCCGGCCAGCCGTAGTACTCGTGCTTGATCGTGAGACCCGGGTGCTTCGCGACAATCGCGTCGTCGGCCGCCTTCACCAGGTCGGGCCAGTTGTTCTGGGCGTCAACCGTCAGCCAGACGGTCAGCTCCTTGGCACCCGACGCCTTGTCGGTGCCGGTGCCCCCCTTGCTGTCGGAGCCACCGCACGCCGCCAGGCCGATAACCATGCCCGCGACTCCAACCGCCGCGATGAGCTTGCGCTTCACGCCACCCTCCTCAGGGATGCCTGCCTGCACTTCCCTTGCCCGCCGCGGCGACATACGCGAAGTACTGCACGTGGGGCCGGGATCTGATCCATATTGGTTTAGACCAGTAGTCGGAGCTTGGCCTAGACCTTTAGGGGTGTCAAGGGTCTAATGAGCGGGTGCTCGGTCCGTTATCGGACCGACACCTCGGGTGGGGGCGAGGCCCGCCCCACGGCCCGTGTCACGATGTGACCGCACATATCGGAGGAGCCGGTGACGGCAGCGAAACTGGAGTCGGGAAGGCGGGCGGCGATGGCCACCGAAGGGGCGACCACGGAGCCGGAGGGCGGGGCGGCCACCCGCACCGCACGCGTGCCCAAGTACTACCGCCTCAAGCGGCACTTGCTCGACATGACCGAGACCCTGCCGCCCGGCACACCGGTGCCTCCGGAGCGCACCCTGGCGGCCGAATTCGACACCTCCAGGACCACGGTCCGCCAGGCCCTCCAGGAGCTGGTGGTCGAGGGCCGGCTGGAGCGCATCCAGGGCAAGGGCACCTTCGTGGCCAAGCCCAAGGTCTCCCAGCCGCTCCAACTCTCCTCGTACACCGAGGACATGCGGGCGCAGGGCCTGGAGCCGACCTCCCAGCTCCTCGACATCGGCTATGTGACGGCCGATGACACGCTCGCCGGGCTGCTCAAGATCACCACCGGCGGACGGGTGCTGCGCATCGAGCGGCTGCGCCTCGCGAGCGGGGAACCGATGGCCATCGAGACCACGCACCTTTCGGCCAAGCGCTTTCCCGCGCTGCGCCGCTCGCTGGTCAAGTACACCTCGCTCTACACCGCCCTCGCCGAGGTGTACGACGTACGGCTGGCCGAGGCCGAGGAGACCATCGAGACCTCGCTGGCCACCCCGCGCGAGGCGGGGCTGCTGGGCACCGACGTCGGCCTGCCGATGCTGATGCTCTCCCGGCACTCCCTGGACGCCGACGGCGAACCCGTCGAATGGGTGCGCTCGGTGTACCGCGGCGACCGCTACAAGTTCGTGGCCCGCCTCAAGCGGCCCGCGGTCTGATTCCGGCCGGGAACGCGGCGCGCTCCGCGTTCCCGGATCGCGTCCACCGCTCGCGCGCACCGTCGACACCCCCCGGTCATCGTTATACGTTCGAGGCCCCGCGGCGTCGACCGGTCCGGCGAACCGTAGTTGACTCACGTACCGCTATGCGGACGGGGGCTTTCGTTCACCGGGTGGTCCCCGTAGATTCCCTGCGCTCGCGCAGATGATCAACGAGGGGACGAGGATCATGCCGGAAGCTGGACCCGAAGCAACAGCCGGGCGGTCGGGAGGCGGGGGACTCACCCCGAAATCCATCGCCGTCTGGGCCGCGGTCGCCCTCGTCGGCGCCGTCGGCTGGGGCGCGCTCGCCCTCTCCCGCGGCGAGGAGATCTCCGCCGCCTGGCTGCTCGCCGCCGCGCTGGGCTCGTACGCGATCGGCTACCGCTTCTACGCGCGTTTCATCGCGGACCGCGTGCTGAAGGTGGACAAGACGCGCGCGACCCCGGCCGAACGCCTCGACAACGGTGTCGATTTCCACCCGACCGACCGCCGCGTGCTGTTCGGCCACCACTTCGCGGCCGTCGCCGGCGCGGGCCCGCTGGTCGGCCCGGTGCTCGCCTCGCAGATGGGCTACCTGCCGGGCACGATCTGGATCGTCGCGGGCGTGATCTTCGCCGGTGCGGTCCAGGACATGGTGACGCTGTTCTTCTCCACCCGGCGCAACGGGCGTTCGCTCGGACAGATGGCCCGGGACGAGATCGGCCCCGTCGGCGGCGCCGCCGCCCTGATCGCGGTCTTCATGATCATGATCATCCTGCTGGCGGTCCTCGCCCTGGTCATCGTCAACGCCCTGGCGGACTCCCCCTGGGGTGTCTTCTCCATCGGCATGACCATCCCGATCGCCCTCTTCATGGGCTTCTACCTGCGGGTGCTGCGGCCGGGCCGGATCACCGAGGTCTCCCTCATCGGCGTCGCGCTGCTGCTGCTCGCCATCGTCGCGGGCGGCTGGGTCGCCGACTCCTCCTTCGCCGACGTCTTCACGCTCGACAAGGAGACCCTGGTCATCTGGATGGTCGGGTACGGCTTCCTCGCCTCGGTGCTGCCGGTGTGGATGCTGCTCGCCCCGCGCGACTACCTCTCCACCTTCATGAAGGTCGGCACCATCGCGCTGATGGCCATCGGCGTGGTCATCGCCGTCCCGACGCTGAAGATGCCCGCCGTGACCGACTTCGCCTCGCGCGGTGACGGCCCGGTCTTCGCCGGGTCGATGTTCCCCTTCGTCTTCATCACCATCGCGTGCGGCGCCCTGTCCGGCTTCCACGCGCTGGTCTCCTCGGGCACCACCCCGAAGATGATCCAGAAGGAGACCCAGGTCCGGGTCATCGGATACGGCGCGATGCTGACCGAGTCCTTCGTGGCGATCATGGCGGTCATCGCGGCCTGCATCATCGAGCCCGGCCTCTTCTTCGCCGTGAACGCCCCCAGCGGCCGGATCGGCACCACCGCGCTGGAGGCCTCCCAGGCCATCAGCGGCCTCGGCTTCTCGATCACTCCGGAGGCGCTGACCCAGGCGGCCAAGGACATCGGCGAGACCAGCCTGCTCTCCCGCACCGGCGGCGCGCCGACCTTCGCACTCGGAATGTCGGAGATCTTCTCGTCGGTCGTGGGCGGCACCGCGATGAAGGCGTTCTGGTACCACTTCGCCATCATGTTCGAGGCCCTCTTCATCCTGACCACGGTCGACGCGGGCACCCGGGTCGGCCGGTTCATGCTCCAGGACACCCTGGGCAACGTGCACAAGTCCTTCAAGGACATCAGCTGGAAGCCGGGCGTCTGGTTCGCGAGCGCGATCGTCGTCGGCGGCTGGGGCTACTTCCTGTGGGTCGGCGTGAAGGACCCGCTGGGCGGCATCAACCAGCTCTTCCCGCTCTTCGGCATCGCGAACCAGCTGCTCGCCGCCGTCGCGCTCGCCGTCTGCACCACGCTGCTGGTGAAGTCGGGGCGGCTCAAGTGGGCCTGGGTGACGGCTGTTCCGCTGGCCTGGGACGTGGCCGTGACGCTCACCGCCAGCTACCAGAAGATCTTCTCCGACGACGCGACGATCGGCTTCTTCGCCCAGCGCGACAAGTACCTGGACGGAATCGACGCGGGCAAGGTGCTCAAGCCCGCGAAGACCATGGACCAGATGCACACCGTGGTCACCAACGCCACGGTCGACGGGGTCCTCTCCGCCCTCTTCGCGCTCCTGATCGTCATCGTCCTGCTGGACGCGGTCCGGACCTGCCTGAAGGCCGTCCGCGACCCGGGGAGCACCGTGCTCTCCGAGGTCCCGTGGACCGAGTCGAAGATCGTCGCTCCGGCCGGTCTGATCCCGACGGCCGCGGAGAAGGCGGAGCTGGCCGCCGCCGGCCTGGACTCCGGCGGCGGCCGGGTCAAGGAACCGGTGGCGTGAGCACCGTCCGGGCGGCGCTGGGGCGGATCCGGTTCTACGTCCGCGAGTTCTCGGGCGAGAGCGCCTACGACCGGTACGTCGCCCACGCGCGCTCCCACGACCCGGCCGCCGAGGTCCCCACCCGCCGGGACTTCGAGCGGGCCCGCACCGACTCCCGCGAGGCGGACCCCCGCGAGGGCTTCCGCTGCTGCTGAGAGGTGCCCGCGGGGCCCCCGTCCACCCAGGACGGGGGCCCCGCGGCGCGCTCAGCGCACCCAGTCCTTGAGGGGCTCGGTGTGGAGGGTGATGCTGACGGGGTCGGGGAGCTCGACGTCCTTACCGAAGGGCAGGGTGCGCACGGTCACGTACCGCTGCCCGTCGGGCTCACTGTGCACCGAGATCTCGCACTTGTCCCGATCGATCAGCAGGTAGACCGGGATGCCTGTAGCCGCGTAGGCACGGGGCTTCTCCACCCGGTCGCGCCGGTCGGTGTCAGAGTCCCACGAGGTCACCTCGACAACCATGAGCACCGGATCCGGGTCCACCCACTCGCCCTGCCCGGCGAACGCTCCCGAGGAAGCCAGCACCGCATCCGGAATCGCCCGGCCGGCCCGGTACTCCTCCGCTTTGATCCCCTGTCCCGGATGCAGCCAGAGTTCGGGGCGGTGCTGCATGCAGATCCGCGTGAGCCACTGAATGATCATCCCGTGGTCGCCGTCCGGCAACCCCTTGCTCCTCAGCTTCCCGTCGATGAACTCCAGCCTCAGCCCCTCCATCCGGTTGCGAGCCATCAGCGCGAGTTCCTCGAACTCCTTGGTCAGCATGTGGGGCCGGCCGGTCATCACGTCATGGCCTCGCTCGCCTTCCTCGACGGTGCTCCTTCCGACGATAGCGCCGTGCACCGACACCCGTGCTCCACACTCGACGCCATGGACATCACCATCCGGGCGGCGCTGCCCGCCGAATACGAAGAGCTGGGCGAGATCACGGCGCGGGCCTACCTGGACGACGGGCTGCTCGACCCGGAGGCCAACGGCTTCTACCTGACCGTGCTGCGCGATGTGGCGGGGCGGGCCGCCGACGCCGAGGTGCTCGTGGCCACCCACGACGGGCAGTTGCTCGGTGGAGTGGCCTTCGCCGCACCCGGCAGCCGGCTGGCCGAAATCGCCGGTCCCCACGAGGCCGAATTCCGGATGCTGGCGGTCTCCCCCGCGGCGCGGGGCCGCGGGGCCGGGGAGGCCCTCGTACGCGCCTGCATGGACCGCGCACGGGCCCTGGAGGGGGTCACCCACCTGGTCCTGTCCACGAAAGCGGCCATGCTGGGGGCCCACAGGATCTACGGGCGCCTGGGCTTCACCCGGACGCCGGAGCGGGACTGGGCACCGGTCCCGGCGGTCCCCTTGCTCACGTACCGCGTGGAGTTGTAGCCACGCCGACACAACATGTGGTGGGTCGCGCAACGAGCGGCCCCCACATGTATGCTCATGCTCGCTGTCGCCGCAGGGGAATCCGGTGCGAATCCGGAACTGTCCCGCAACGGTATGAACTGCACCCAACCACCCATTGGTGCCGCCGCAAGTCCGAGGACCTGCCGACAGTGCGCCCGGACCGACCGGTCCGGACGCCGAGACGTCCGGGCCTCGCGGTTGGGCCGGTGGACGCCATGTGGTGACGCGTGACTGCCCTGCCCGGGTCCGCACGTCCAGACGCCCTCATGGCAGCCTCCCCGCCCCGCCTCCGAGCCATCCGGAGCCGAGCGAGGGAGAGCCCCCCACGTGACCATCGCGCCTGCCGCACCGCGCGCCGAGTCCGCCCAGCCCGAGGCCACCGAGGGTCCTGGCGCCGCGCTGCTGCGCACCCTCACCGACCTCACCGCCGACCTGGCCGACACCGACCCCGGCCGGGTCGCCGCCGCCGCGCTGCGGGGCCGCAGCGCCGTCGCCGACGAGGCCGAACTGCGCGGGCTGGCCACCGAGGCGGCCGCGGGTCTGATCTCGGAGGACCCCGCGTACTCCCGGCTGGCCGCGCGTCTGCTGACGCTGACGATCGCCGACGAGGCCGCGGGCCAGGGGGCCACCTCCTTCTCGGCGTCCGTCGCGGTCGGTCACCGCGAGGGCCTGATCGCCGACCGCACCGCCGAGTTCGTCGAGGCGCACGCCGCCCGGCTGAACGCGCTGGTCGAGCACGCCACCACCGAGGGCGCCGACGACCGCTTCGGCTTCTTCGGTCTGCGCACCCTGCACAGCCGTTACCTGCTGCGCCACCCGATCACCCGCCAGGTCATCGAGACCCCGCAGCACTTCATGCTGCGCGTGGCCTGCGGCCTCGCCGAGTCTGGTCCCCATGGTGAGATCGGCGGCGTCCAGGCCGTCGAGGAAGTGGCCTCGCTCTACCGGCTGATGAGCCGCCTCGACTACCTGCCGTCCTCCCCCACGCTCTTCAACTCCGGCACCCGGCACCCGCAGATGTCCTCGTGCTACCTGCTGGACTCCCCGCTCGACGAGCTGGACTCGATCTACGACCGCTACCACCAGGTCGCGCGCCTGTCGAAGCACGCGGGCGGCATCGGCCTCTCGTACTCCCGCATCCGCGCCCGCGGTTCCCTGATCCGCGGCACCAACGGGCACTCCAACGGCATCGTGCCGTTCCTCAAGACCCTCGACGCCTCGGTCGCCGCCGTGAACCAGGGCGGCCGCCGCAAGGGCGCCGCCGCGGTCTACCTGGAGACCTGGCACGCGGACATCGAGGAGTTCCTCGAGCTGCGCGACAACACCGGTGAGGACCAGCGCCGTACGCACAACCTGAACCTCGCCCACTGGGTGCCGGACGAGTTCATGCGCCGCGTGAACGCCGACGCCGACTGGTCGCTGTTCTCCCCGGCCGACGTGCCCGAGCTGGTCGACCTGTGGGGCGACGAGTTCGACGCCGCCTACCACAAGGCCGAGGCCGCGGGCCTGGCCCGCAAGACCATGCCCGCGCGCGACCTGTACGGCCGGATGATGCGCACCCTCGCGCAGACCGGCCAGGGCTGGATGACGTTCAAGGACGCCTCCAACCGCACGGCGAACCAGACCGCCGAGCCGGGCACCGTCGTCCACTCCTCGAACCTGTGCACCGAGATCATCGAGGTCACCAACGACGGCGAGACCGCCGTCTGCAACCTGGGCTCGGTCAACCTGGGCGCGTTCGTCCTCACCGAGACCGGTGAGATCGACTGGGAGCGGCTGGACGAGACCGTCCGCACGGCCGTCACCTTCCTCGACCGCGTCGTGGACATCAACTTCTACCCGACCGAGCAGGCCGGCCGCTCCAACGCCCGCTGGCGTCCGGTGGGTCTGGGCGCGATGGGCCTCCAGGACGTCTTCTTCAAGCTGAAGCTGCCGTTCGACTCCCCCGAGGCGAAGGCGCTGTCCACCAAGCTCTCCGAGCGCATCATGCTGGCCGCGTACGAGGCCTCCTGCGACCTCGCCGAGCGCAGCGGCCCGCTCCCGGCCTGGGAGCAGACCCGGACGGCCCGCGGTGTCCTGCACCCGGACCACTACGACGTCGAGCCGAACTGGCCCGAGCGCTGGGACGCCCTGCGCGCCCGCGTCGCGAAGTCCGGCATGCGCAACTCGCTGCTGCTGGCCATCGCGCCGACGGCGACGATCGCCTCCATCGCCGGCGTGTACGAGTGCATCGAGCCGCAGGTCTCCAACCTCTTCAAGCGCGAGACCCTCAGCGGTGAGTTCCTCCAGGTCAACGCCTACCTGGTGGCCGAGCTGAAGAAGCTCGGCGTCTGGGACGCGCAGACCCGCGAGGCGCTGCGCGACGCCAGCGGTTCGGTGCAGGGCTTCGGCTGGATCCCGGCCGAGGTGCGCGCGCTGTACCGCACGGCGTGGGAGATCCCGCAGCGCGGTCTGATCGACATGGCGGCGGCCCGTACGCCGTACCTCGACCAGTCGCAGTCGCTGAACCTGTTCCTGGAGACGCCGACCATCGGGAAGCTCTCCTCGATGTACGCGTACGCCTGGAAGCAGGGCCTGAAGACCACGTACTACCTGCGCTCGCGCCCCGCGACGAAGATCGCCCGGGCCGCGCAGGCCGCCACTCCGGTGGCGCTCCCGCAGGCCGACGCCGACGCCGAGGCGCTCGCCTGCTCCCTTGAGAACCCCGAGTCCTGCGAGGCCTGCCAGTAATGAGCTCCACCCCTGAGAAGAACCTGCTCGACCCGGGCTTCGAACTGACCCTGCGTCCCATGCGCTACCCGGACTTCTACGAGCGCTACCGGGACGCGATCAAGAACACCTGGACCGTCGAGGAGGTCGACCTCCACTCGGACGTCGCCGACCTGGCGAAGCTGACCCCGGGTGAGCAGCACATGATCGGCCGGCTCGTCGCGTTCTTCGCGACGGGTGACTCGATCGTCTCGAACAACCTCGTGCTGACCCTGTACAAGCACATCAACTCGCCCGAGGCGCGCCTGTACCTCTCGCGCCAGCTGTTCGAGGAGGCCGTGCACGTCCAGTTCTACTTGACGCTGCTCGACACCTACCTCCCCGACCCGGACGACCGCGCCGCGGCCTTCGACGCGGTCGAGGAGATCCCCTCGATCCGCGAGAAGGCGCAGTTCTGCTTCAAGTGGATCAACGAGGTCGAGAAGCTGGAGCGGCTGGAGACGCAGGCCGACCGCCGTCGCTTCCTGCTGAACCTGATCTGCTTCGCGGCGTGCATCGAGGGCCTGTTCTTCTACGGCGCCTTCGCCTACGTCTACTGGTTCCGCTCGCGCGGTCTGCTGCACGGCCTGGCGACCGGCACCAACTGGGTGTTCCGCGACGAGACCATGCACATGAACTTCGCCTTCGAGGTCGTGGACACGGTCCGCAAGGAGGAGCCGGAGCTGTTCGACGACGAGCTCCAGCAGCAGGTCGTCGACATGCTGAAGGAAGCGGTCGAGGCGGAGCTGCAGTTCGGCCGCGACCTGTGCGGTGACGGCCTGCCGGGCATGAACACCGAGTCGATGCGCGAGTACCTGGAGTGCGTCGCGGACCAGCGCCTGGTCCGCCTCGGCTTCGCCCCGGTCTACGGCTCGCAGAACCCGTTCTCCTTCATGGAGCTGCAGGGTGTCCAGGAGCTGACGAACTTCTTCGAGCGCCGCCCGTCGGCGTACCAGGTCGCGGTGGAGGGCACCGTCGACCTGGACGAGGACTTCTAGGGGTTCCGGACCCCTGGGTCAGGCAGCCGTCCGGTAGGACGAGGAGCCGGGATGCGACACACGGTCGCGTCCCGGCTCTTCGCGTTCGGCGGCCCCGGCCCGCGCCGCGGCCGCGGCCGCGCTGAGCTGGCGGTCCGTGCGGCGTTCCCGGGCCAGGCCGAGCAGGGCGGGGGCGAGCAGGAGGGCTGCGACGGCGAGGACGGTCAGGTAGTTCAGGAACGTGTTCATGGCTCCACTCTCGCCAGATCGACGGACACCGGACAGTGGCAGGACTGTCATGGAACAGCGAATTACTGCCACACTGGTGGCATGCTGAACAACGTGGCCGTGGCGCTCGTCAACGGAGTCGCCCCCTTCGAGCTGGGCGTCTTCTGCGAGGTCTTCGGGACGGACCGCAGCGAGCAGGGGCTGCCGGTGTACGACTTCGCCGTGTGCGCGGCCGAGGAGGGGCCCCTCGGGTCGGGCGGCGGCGCCTTCGCGATCGTGCCCGCGCACGGCATCGAGCGGCTGGAGGAGGCCGACCTGATCTGCGTGCCCGCCGACCGGGAGGCGCCCGTGCGCGACTACCCGGAGCCGCTGCTGGACGCGCTGCGCCGGGCCGTGGACCGGGGCTCCCGGGTGCTCAGCGTGTGCAGCGGGGCCTTCGTGCTGGGGGCGGCCGGGCTGCTGGACGGGCGGAGCTGCACCACGCACTGGATGCACGCCGAGGCCCTGCGCCGCCGCTTCCCGCGCGCACGGGTGGACCCCGATGTGCTGTACGTCGACCAGGGCCCGGTGATCACGGCCGCGGGCACCGCTTCGGGGATCGACGCCTGCCTGCACCTGGTCCGCGAGGAGCACGGCGCCGAGGTGGCCAACGCCATCGCCCGCCGGATGGTCGTACCGCCCCACCGGGACGGCGGGCAGGCGCAGTTCATCCAGCGGCCGCTGCCGCGCACGGCGTGCGACACCGTCGGCGAGGTGATCGCCTGGATGGCCCGGCACCTGGACGGCGAGATCACGGTGGAACATCTCGCGGAGCGCGCGCACATGTCACCGCGCACCTTCGCGCGCCGGTTCCAGCAGGAGACGGGCACCACCCCCTACCAGTGGGTCCTGCGCCAGCGCGTGCTGCTGGCCCAGGAGTTGCTGGAGGGCACGGACGAGACCGTGGAAGCGATCGCGGGACGCTGCGGCTTCGGGAACGCGGCGGCGCTGCGCCACCACTTCCTGCGCACCCTGGGCACCACCCCCCACTCCTTCCGCCGTGCGTTCCGGGGGCCGCGCGCCGCAGCCTGACCGGAACCAGCCCTTCGTTTGGCTCGATCCTCCACCATTCGTCAAACCCCGTTGACGTACGGTGGTGGCCACCCGGCCCGCACCAGCCGCACGGCGTTCCGGCCCGGACCTCACCGTCATTCACAGGGGTTCCCATGTCTCGTACGCTTCGCACGCTCACGGCCCTCGCCTTCGCCGCCCTGATGCTCGGCGGCACGGCGGCCACCGCCTCCGCCACGGACACGGGCTGGACGATCATCGGCCACGCCCGCCACTGACCGGCCCGGCGCACGCGCGCGAGGCCCCGCTCCTGCTCGGAGCGGGGCCTCGCGCGGTTCTCGGACGGCGGGGCTACGCGTTGGGAACCGTCTCGTAGCGCGGGGTGCCCTCTTCCATCTGGCGCAGCGCGTCCTTGCGGTCGCGCTTGGACAGCCGGTCGATGTACAGGTACCCGTACAGGTGGTCGGTCTCGTGCTGGAGGCAGCGCGCGAAGTAACCGGTGCCCCGCACCTTGATCGGGTTGCCCTGGGCGTCCTGGCCCTCGACCTCGGCGTAGTCGGGGCGGGCCAGCGCGGCGTAGGCGGTCGGGACCGACAGGCAGCCCTCGTTCGAGTCGTCCAGCACGCGGGCGGCGGCGGGCAGCTCGACCAGCTTGGGGTTGACCACGACACCGGTGTGGCGGTTGCCGTCGTCGTCCGGGCAGTCGTAGACGAAGACCTTGGCGTCCACGCCGATCTGGTTCGCGGCCAGGCCCACGCCCTCGGCGGCCTTCTGGCTGGCGAACATGTCGTCGATCAGCTGCGCCAGCTCGTCGCCGAACTCGGTGACGTCCTTGCACTCCCGGTGCAGGACCGGGTTGCCGACCACCGTGATCGGGCGGGCGGTACCGCGCTCGCGGTGGGCGAGCTCACGCTCCGCACAGTCCTCGGTGTCCACGACGTATCCGTCGTTCACGATATCGACGACCTCGTTCTCCTGCTGCGCCATGTCCGCCGTACGCCTTCCCTGAATCACCGATGTGCCTGTGCCGATGTGCCGGTACAGCCTACGGCCCTCATTCAGCAGACTTCCTCGAGATCCCGCCACTCGCGACTGTCCGGGCTGTCCGCGACCCATCCGTCGAGCAGCCCGCGCACCAGTCCGGGCGGGGCCGCGATCCCGCACTCGCGCTCGGGCACCCACAGCGCACCGGAGCCCGTCGTGCGGTGGCCCAGCGGACCGGGGTGGCCGGGCTCGCTGTGATCGTGCGGATCGAGCTGGTCGCCGTCGCCCTCGCCGCTCGGCATCTCGCTCTCGGAGCAGGTCCGGCACAGCAGCCGGACCGAGGAGGACCAGTCCTCGGCGGCGAAGCCCGCGTCCGAGGCCAGCTGCTCCAGGGCGTCGCGGTCGGCCTCGGTGGCCGCCTCCAGCAGCACCACCCAGGTCGGCACCGGGGACGGCGCCCACAGCTCGATCTCGTCGAACACGGGGTACGAGGGACCGGCGGAGGTCACGCGCTCGCCGTGCGGCACCCCGTCGTGCAGCACGACCTCGCCCCAGCGCCGGCCCGAGGAGGGCAGCGGGATCGAGAGGACCTCCATGCGGGCCGGGTCCAGCCTGCGGCCCCAGACCACCTCGGCCTCGCCCTCGGGCGAGAGCCGGACCGCCGCGCTGCCCAGCTCCATGCCGACGGGCTCACCGGATCCGGTGGCCTCCCCCGGCACCTTCAGCCCGTACGCCTGCCAGGCGCGGCGGGCCAGCGGCCAGTCCTGCAGGGCGGTGGCGGCGATCCCCACGTTCCACCAGTCGGGGGCGCCGGACTCGCGGTCCAGCAGGGCCACGGCGCGCAGCCCGGCGGCCCGCGCCTGCTCCCAGTCGTGCCGGAACTTGTGCAGCAGCGCCAGGTTGAACCAGGACTCGGACAGCCAGGGCTCCAGGTCCGCCGCTCTGGTGAGCAGCGCGCCCGCGTCCTCGTACCGCCCGTCGCCGATCAGCGTGAACGCGCGGTCGGTGGCCTGCCGCCACGAGGCGGAGGGCCGATGCCGTACCTTCCCGAAGATCCTCACGATTCCCGCCTGCCGGTCCAACGATGCAACAGTGCAGCCTTGCGGACACTCTCACTTCGCATCCAACCATGCCCACGGATACGACCGCTCATTACCCATGGGTTACCCAGGTCGGCCAGGAACAACTCTGGCACGTCCGCCGCGCCCCCGCCCATCCCGTTTCGGCCGCTCCAGGCGCGCACCATCCCGCCTCGAACTGTTCCGCCGCAAAACGTACGCGAGGCACTCGACGACGTCGGGATGGTGGTCGTGACCCGTGCCCAGGCGCAGCTGCTCCAGGGCGGCCAGTGAGCCGCCCGGGTGACGGTCCCCGCCCACCAGGTCGTCGTAGGCGTTGGCGGTCCGCACGATGCGGGCCAGGACCGGCTGGTCACGGTAGGGATCGGCCTGGCGCTCGACGACCACCGCGACCTCGGGGGGCACCCCGGTCTGGCGGGCCACCTCGCCGCCCAGCACGGCGATCCGGCGGGCCTCGGCGGCGGGCATCGCGGCGGTGGCGCCGGCCGGGACCGGGTCGATCAGCGAGAGCTGCCCGATGTCGTGCATCAGGGCGGCGTACTCCAGCACGGTCAGCTCCCGCTCCGACAGGCCCAGCTCGCGGCCGACGGCGCAGCTCAGGGCGGCGACCCGGCGGGCGTGCCCGGGGCGGGTGTACCCGGCGATCTCGGTGGCCCGGGCCAGCGAGGTGATCGTCTGCCGGTAGGTGGTGCGGATCGCGTTGATCCGGCGGAAGGACATCTGGGTGAGCAGCAGGGGCACGCTCAGGACGGGCAGCGCCCAGAGCCCGGCGACCGCCACGCCCAGGGCCATCACCACGCCGGTGGCGCAGATCGCCGAGCCGATGCCGAGCAGGGCGCGCAGTTCGTCGCGGAGCAGCGGACCGTAGGGCCACCCGGTCCGCAGCCCGGCCAGCGCGGCGGCGAGCACCGCGTCGCACAGGGCGGTCAGGCCGAGCAGGAGGACGAGGAAGAGCACCAGGTACGGGCCCTGGCCGACCCGCTCCTCCAGCCGGCCGGAGTTGTAGAGCGGCTGGAAGCAGGCGGCGGCGAAGCCCACGGTGAGGACCCGGCGGGCCACGTGGTCGAGGGCGGGCCCGTGGCCGCGGGCCACGTGCGCGGCGATCCCGGCCAGGGCGGCCGCGACGACGACCGCGACGGTCTGGAGCACGCCGTGGTGGGTGGGCTGCCCGGCGTTCTGCCCGAGCAGGGCGTAGGCGAGGGCCCCGGCGGAGCCCAGGGGCGCGGGCTGGCGGTCCCCGGCCCGGACCTGCGCTGCCCGGGGGTGCCCGGCCGGGTCGCGGGCGTCACGGGCGTCACGGGAGTCGCCGGAGTCGCGGCGGGCGAGTTCGCCGATGGTGATGAGGATCCCGAAGCAGAGGGCGGTCCCGGGCTCGGTCACCCCGTGCCACAGGGTGTGTCCGAGGGCCACCAGGGTCAGGACGGCCGCCGCCGCGCGGACCGTCCGGGCGCCCCAGGCCCTCACCCGGTCCCCCCGGACGAGGGCCCGGCGGCGGCCCCGCCCGCGTCCGTGTGCGCGCGGGAGTCGCCGCCCTGGGCGGGCATCCCCGACAGGCCGCCGGACGGACCGGGCCGGCCGGGCGGCGGGTGCGGCGCGGGGCCGGGCCCGGGTGCGGGGGCGCGTACGGCCACGGGCGTCGGAGCGGACTGCGGGATCACCTGGAGGTCGTCGTCCGAGGTGACCACGGGACGCCAGCCGTGCCGGCCGATGGCGCGCACCAGGGCGTGGACCATGTCCGGGTCGAACTGGGCCCCCGCGCACCGCTCCAGCTCGCCGAGCGCGGTCGGCACCGGCCGGGCCCGGCTGTAGGAGCGGGTCGAGGTCATCGCGTCGAAGGCGTCGGCCACGGCCACCACCCGGGCCAGCACCGGGATCTGCTCGCCGGTCAGGCCGTAGGGGTAGCCCTTGCCGTCCACCCGCTCGTGGTGGTGCAGGATCGCGGCCCGGGCCTCCCCCAGGAAGCCGATGCCGCGGACCATCTCGTGCCCGTACTCGGGGTGGAGCTCGATGGTCCGGCGCTCCTGCGGGGTCAGTGGGCCGTCCTTGCGCAACAGCCGGGTGGGCACGCCGAGTTTGCCGACGTCGTGCAGGATCCCGGCGATCCGGACCACCTCCAGGCGGTCCTCGGCCATGCCCAGCTCGCGGGCGATCATCGCGGAGGCCTGGCCGACCCGCTCGCTGTGGCCCCGCGTGTAGCGGTCCTTGAGGTCCACGGCCTGGACGAGGGCGCGGATGGTGGCCTGGTGGGCGGCGCGTTCGCGGTGGTACTGGGCGAAGACCCAGCAGGAGATGTACATCGGCAGCAGCACGAGCAGCGCCGCGGGCAGGCCGTACGGGCTGCGCCACATCACGGCCATCATCAGGCCCGCCAGACCGTGCACGCAGTGCGGGGCCAGGGAGCGGGTGAGCGGTCCGCGCCAGGCGGCCGCCGCGGGCAGGCCCTCGGCGGTGGCCAGGACTCCCCCGTCGAGGGCGGTGAGCACCAGGCAGAACACGAGGGCCGCGGCGGCCGCCGGAAGCATCACGTACGGGAAGTCGGCCACCCAGCCGGGACCCGCGGCCCCGGGGTGCGGGCCGCCGAGTGCGGCGGACCCGCCGAGTGCGGCGGGGCCGCCCAGCAGCGCGTACGCCTGTCCGGCGGCCCACGCGGCGATCGCCTGCTGCGCCGCGTGCCACACCCGGCGCACCCCGGCGGGCCGTTGGACCACCGTCCCGGCGAGCGCGCCGGGTGCGGCGACCAGGGCGGCGGCGGAGGGCGGCAGGAGGAAGACGGCGGCGAGGACGACGGGGAAGAAGGACCCGATGCCCTCGGGCACCCGCGCGCGGAGCGGCGGGCAGAGCTTCACCAGCTCACAGCCGAGGTAGAGGCCGCCGAGGAGGGCGACGGCCGGCCAGGGAGCGGCGGAGCCGAGCGGCGCGGGCAGGACACACGCCAGGGCGCCGAGGACGGCACAGAGGATGTAGGCGCGCGCCCCCGGCGGAAGTACCCGCATGGCGCTCTCCTCCCGGGTGCCCGGTGCCTTCGAGCCGGGTACCGGATCGGACCGGTACCGGAAGGGGAGGATAAGTGGAGGCCCGCGCGCGGCGGGCCACATTCTCGCGTTGAGCTGTCCGGGCGCCCCTGGATTAGCACCTTCGGGTGAACGAGGACTCTTTCCAGGGGCGGCGGTTCAAGCGCCCGTTCGACCGGCGGCCCGTTGAGCGGGCGTTCAGCCCGTGGCGGGGCCGGCCGGGCTGGCGGGACTGGCGGGACCGGCCGGGCTCGCCGGAGCGGCGGGACCCGCCGGACCCGCGGTCACGTCGTGATCGGGTACGGCCTGGCCCGAGCGGATCAGCTCGATCCGGCCCATCACCTTCGAGCGCAGGTCCTGCGGGACGTCGTCCGAGCCGCAGCAGCGCTTGACCAGCTTCTTCACGGCCTGTTCCAGGCCGTACTTCTCCAGGCAGGGATTGCATTCGCCGAAGTGCGTCTCGAACTTCGTGCAGTCGCTGTCCGGCATCTCGCGGTCCAGGAACTCGTACAAGTGGTCCAGGACCTCAGAGCAGTCCGTCTCGTGCGGATCTCCGCAGCTCATGAGCCCGAGCCTTTCCGGTCGTTCGACTCCCCCGCGCCCGCGGGAACCAGCCCGCGCTCACGGGCGTAGTCCTCCAGCATTCCGCGGAGTTGACGTCGTCCACGGTGCAGTCGCGACATGACCGTACCGATGGGTGTACCCATGATGTCCGCGATCTCCTTGTACGCAAAGCCCTCTACGTCGGCGAGATAGACCGCGATGCGGAACTCTTCCGGAATGGCCTGGAGCGCTTCCTTCACGTCCGAGTCGGGCAGGTGGTCGAGCGCCTGCGACTCGGCGGAACGCAAGCCGGTCGACATGTGCGACTCGGCGCGCGCCAGCTGCCAGTCCTCGATCTCCTCCGCCGCACTGCGCTGGGGCTCGCGCTGCTTCTTGCGGTAGGAGTTGATGAAGGTGTTCGTCAGAATGCGGTAGAGCCACGCCTTGAGGTTGGTGCCCTCGCGGAACTGGTGGAAGGACGCGTACGCCTTGGCATACGTCTCCTGGACCAGGTCCTCGGCGTCGGCCGGATTGCGCGTCATGCGCAGCGCGGCCGAGTACATCTGGTCGAGGTAGCCGAGGGCGTCCCGCTCGAAGCGCGCGTTGCGCTCCGGGGTCGTCTCCTCCGCGTGGCCTTCGTCGGTCCCAGCGACAGGACCCACCTCCTCCGACTGCGTGGCGGCTCCGAAAGCGGACCCGCTCGAATCGGAGAATAGTCGACCTTCCCGGCCATCCGCCGCCCGAAGGGCGCCGTGCCTGGACCCGGGCAGCACCGTCCACTCCAGGCCGCTGGTGGCATGCGGGCGGTTCTGACTGATGACCTGGGTCATGCGTTCCCTCTCCTGCGGCGAGATCCCGTTCGTTCCGACATCCGGCACAACAGTGGGGCCGGGGCACGGCATTCCCCGGCGCCCGGGCAGTTTTCCCGGGGCGCCGCGACGGCGGGAAAGGGAGGTGCGTCACACGGCCCGGGAATGTGTCAGGTCGCTTCCGCGGCCGGATCTCACAGCGGCAATTCCAGGAGCCATTCGGCCACCGCACCGGTGATCACCGCGAGGGTTTCCTCCTGGGATACCGGCGCCCGCTTCGGCACCGCGAAACCGTGATCGCCGTACGCCACCTCCACCAGCCGGTACGTGTCCCCCGCGCCCGGCGGCGGGAATTCCGCGGGGCCTCCGAAGGGGTCCCGGCCGCCTTGTACCACCAGCGTCGGAATCCCGGCCTCCACCAGCTCCGCCAGCCGGGTCTTCTCGGGCCGGCCCGGCGGGTGCAGCGGGAACGCCAGCGCCAGCACCCCGGCCGCCCCCAGCCCGGCGGCGGTCCGGCAGGCCACCCGGGCCCCCGCGCTGCGCCCGCCCGCGACCACCGGCAGCCCGGGCCCCGCCAGCGCGGGCCACAGCGCCCGCCAGCCCGTGTCCAGCACCTTCGGCGCGGCCGCCACCTTCTTCCCGGCCACCCGCCACGGCTGCTCCACCCGGGCGACGGTGATGCCCCGCGGGGGCAGGGCGGCCGCCAGCGCGGCCAGGTCCCGGGCCTCGATGCCGCCGCCCGCGCCGTGGCCGACGGCCAGCACCAGCCGCGGACGCGCGGCGGGGTGCCAGGTGATCCGGGCCGCGCCCGCCGGGGTCTCGACGCTCTGGACGTGCTGCGCAGGCATGGTCATGCCCCCATCCTGCGGGACGCGTGGGTCGCCGCCCGGCTAGAAGAGCGTGGCTTCCTCGGGCGCTTCCAGCTCCGTCAGCAGCTCGGGGCCGTTGTTGCGGACGCTGCTGACCGCGGTGGAGACGGGATAGGCCCGCATCAGGCCGCCCGGCGGCGGCTCCAGCAGGGCGCGCAGCTCGGCCTCGTCGGTGCGCGCCGGGTCGAGCCAGGCGTCCCAGCGGTCCGGGGTGAGCATGAGCGGCATCCGGGGGTGGATGTCGGAGAGCGAGCGCGGCCCCTCCCCGGTGGCGCCGGGCGCCACGCCGAGCGGGCCGGTCTCGGCCTCGGCGGTGATCACCGAGCAGGTGGCCCACCAGGCGAGCGGGTGGTCGTCGGGCAGGGTCCGGTCGCGCCAGAACTCGTATATCCCGGCCATCGCGAAGACCGAGCCGTCGGCAGGGAGCACGAAGTACGGCTGCTTGCGCGCCCGCTTCTTCTTGCCCTCGACCTCCAGCTGCCGCTCGTCGTGGGCGGTGACCCACTCGTAGTAGCCGTCGGCCGGGACGATGCAGCGGCGCTGCGCGAAGGGGCGGCGGAAGGAGGGCTTCTCGTGCAGGGTCTCGGACCGGGCGTTGATCATCCGGGCGGCGCCCTCGGGGCTCTTGGCCCAGGACGGGACCAGCCCCCACTTCAGGACGCGCAGCTGGCGAACCGGACGCCGCTCGGGCGCGTCTTTCAGTGGACGGTCGAGGACGACGAGGACCTCCTTCGTCGGCGCGACGTTCCAGTCCGGAGCCAGGGCCTCCGCGGGCTCCCACCGCTCCACGCCGAACACGGCCGCCAGGTCCTCCGGCCCACGACTCGCTGCAAACCTTCCGCACATGGCTGCCAGACTGCCATGACACCCGATCACCACCGCAAGGAGCCGGCACCTCCGTGGAAAATACGTACAGCATCTCGGCGGGCAGCCTGTGGGACCGGCTCACCGGTATACAGGCGGCGCCCGCGACCTGGCTGGTGATCACCACGGCCGTCGTCGCGCTGGCCGCGGTGGCGCCCCGCCCGCTCTGGCTCCTCTCCCGCAACGCCGTGACCATCGCGCACGAGGGCGGGCACGGACTGATCGCCGTGCTCACCGGGCGCCGGCTCGACGGGATCCGGCTGCATTCGGACACGAGCGGGCTGACGGTCAGCCGGGGCAGGCCCAGCGGGATCGGCATGATCCTGACGGCCGCCGCCGGGTACACCGCGCCGTCCCTGCTGGGCCTCGGCGGGGCCTGGCTGCTGGCCGCGCACCGGATCACCCTGCTGTTGTGGGTGGCCACCGCGCTGCTGCTGGCGATGCTGGTGATGATCCGCAACGCGTACGGGGTGCTGACGGTCTTCCTCTGCGGCGGGGCGTTCCTGCTGGTGTCCTGGCTGGCTCCGGCGGAGGTGCAGGCGGCGTTCGCGTACGGAGTGGTGTGGTTCCTGCTGCTGGGCGGCGTACGTCCGGTCTTCGAGCTGCAGCACAAGCGGCGCGGTGGCGGGGCGCCGGACTCCGACGCGGACCAGCTCGGCCGGCTCACGCACGTGCACCCGGTGATGTGGCTCCTCCTCTTCCACGCCGTCGCGCTGTGCTCGCTGATCGGCGGCGGACGCTGGCTGCTGGGGCTGTGAGCCGGGGCGCGCGGCCGCGCGCGCCGCGGCCGCCGGTGCCCGTCCGGTGAGACCCGCCCCCTGATCAAGATCTGGGGCGCGCCCGACCAACTAAAGTGAGGGCCATGACCGACACCCCCGCGCCGTCCGCCCTCTGGCCCGCCCCGCTCGCCGACGGGCCCGTCCGGGCCACCGTCACCGTCCCCGGGTCCAAATCGGTCACCAACCGGGCCCTGGTGCTGGCCGCGCTGTCCGCCGAGCCCGGCTGGGTGCGCCGGCCGCTGCGGTCGCGGGACTCCCAGCTGATGGCGGACTCGCTGCGGGCGATGGGCGTGGGCATCGAGGAGACGGTCTCCTCCAGCTCCGCCGGCGGGGGCGAGACCGGCGAGGCGTGGCGGATCATCCCGGCCACCCTGCACGGCCCGGCCACGGTGGACGTCGGCAACGCGGGCACGGTCATGCGCTTCCTGCCGCCCGTGGCCACCCTCGCCGCGGGCGACATCCGGTTCGACGGCGACCCGCGGTCCTACGAGCGCCCGCTCGGCGAGGTCATCAACGCGCTGCGCGCCCTGGGCGCCCGGATCGAGGACGACGGGCGCGGCGCGCTGCCGCTGACCGTCCACGGCGGCGGCGCCCTGGAGGGCGGCTCGGTCGAGATCGACGCCAGCAACTCCTCGCAGTTCGTCTCCGCGCTGCTGCTCTCCGCCCCGCGGTTCAACCAGGGCGTCGAGGTCCGGCACGTGGGCGGCAACCTGCCGTCGATGCCGCACATCCGCATGACGGTGGAGATGCTCCGCGCCGCCGGTGCGCAGGTGGACACCCCCGAGTCGGGCGGCGAGAAGGACGTGTGGCGGGTGACGCCCGGCGCGCTGCTGGGCCGCGACATGGTCGTCGAGCCGGACCTGTCGAACGCGCAGCCCTTCATGGCGGCCGCGCTGATCAGCGGCGGCACGGTGACCATCCCCGACTGGCCGCGGCGCACCACGCAGCCCGGCGACGCGCTGCGCGCGATCTTCACCGAGATGGGCGGCTCGTGCGAGCTGACCGACGCGGGCCTGGTCTTCACCGGCACGGGCAAGATCCACGGCATCGACGTGGACCTCGGTGACGTCGGCGAGCTGACCCCGGGTGTCGCGGCGGTGGCCGCGCTGGCCGACTCCGAGTCGGTCCTGCGCGGGGTCCAGCACCTGCGGATGCACGAGACGGACCGCCTGGCGGCCCTGACCGCGGAGATCAACGGGCTGGGCGGCGACGTCACCGAGACCGCCGACGGCCTGCGCATCCGCCCGCGCCCGCTGCGCGGCGGGACCTTCCACACCTACGACGACCACCGGATGGCCACCGCGGGTGCGGTGATCGGCCTCGCGGTGCCGGGCGTGATGATCGAGAACGTGGCCACGACCGCGAAGACGCTGCCGGACTTCCCGACGATGTGGGCAGAGATGCTGTCGGGAGCGGGAGCGTAGGGGCCGTCATGCGCAGGTACGGCAAGCACACCGACGAGGACGACATCCGCCAGCGGCCCAACCCCAAGGGCAACCGGCCGCGGACCAACATCCGCCCCAAGCACGAGGACGCCGCCGAGGGCTTCGTCCTGACCGTGGACCGGGGCCGGCTGACCTGCCTGGTCGACGGCCGGACGATCCACGCGATGAAGTCCCGCGAGCTGGGCCGCAAGGCCGCGGTGGTCGGGGACCGGGTCTGGATCGTCGGCGATCTGACGGGCAAGAAGGACACCCTGGCCCGGATCGTGCGGATCGAGGAGCGCAAGTCGGTGCTGCGCCGCACCGCCGACGACGACGATCCGTACGAGCGCGTGGTCGTCGCCAACGCCGACCAGCTGGCCATCGTGACCGCCCTGGCGGACCCGGAGCCGCGGCCCCGGATGATCGACCGCTGCCTGGTGGCCGCGTACGACGCGGGGCTGGAACCGCTGCTGGTGCTCACCAAGTCGGACCTGACCTCCGCGGACAAGATCCTGGAGATCTACTCGACCTTCGGCCTGAACTACGTCGTCACCAACCGCGAGGAGCTGGCGACCGGCGACGCGGCCGAGCGCGTGCGCGAGCGGCTGAACGGCCGGATCACCGCCTTCGTCGGGCATTCGGGCGTCGGCAAGACCACCCTGGTGAACTCGCTGGTCGCCGAGGGCCGCCAGCGCGCCACGGGCGTGGTCAACGCGGTCACCGGCCGCGGCCGGCACACCACCACCTCGGCGCTCGCGCTGCCGCTGCCGGGCGGGGACGGCTGGGTCATCGACACCCCGGGCGTGCGCTCCTTCGGCCTGCACCACGTGGATCCGTCCCGGGTGATCCTGGCCTTCCCGGAGCTGGTGCCGGGCACCGAGGGCTGCCCGCGCGCGTGCAGTCACGACGAGGCGGACTGCGCGCTGGACCAGTGGGTGGAGGACGGTCACGCGGATCCGGCGCGGCTGTACTCGCTGCGGCGGCTGCTGGAGACGCGCGAGCGCCGCGAGGGCGACTGACCGGCGGGGTTTGCCGGGCGCCATGTCTGGTAAATGCATAATCGCACCAAGTGGCTTCGGCGTGAGCCGGGCCGCACCAGCGCGGGGAGGCATTCGACATGGCGTGGCTGCTCGTCGTGGTCGCGGGAATCCTGGAGACCGGTTTCGCGGTCTGCCTCAAGCTCTCCCACGGGTTCACCCGGCTGTGGCCGACCATCGCCTTCGCGTGCTTCGCGCTGGGCAGTTTCGGTCTGCTCACCCTGGCCCTGAAGAAGCTCGACGTCGGCCCGGCCTACGCGGTGTGGACGGGCATCGGCGCGGCCGGCACCGCCATCTACGGCATGATCTTCCTGGGCGACCTGGTCTCCACCCTCAAACTCGTCTCGATCTCGCTGGTCATCCTCGGCGTCATCGGCCTCCAGCTGTCCGGTTCGACGCACTGAGCCCCAGCCCCAGCAGGTCCTTCATGGGCGAGTCCCCGGCGGGCGCGACCACGTAGGACAGCGCGAGGCGGACGACCAGCTCGCAGCGGTACGCGCCCCACTCCCCCGGCGCCAGCGCGGCGGCGGCCCGGTCCCGGACCACCCGCGTCAGCTCCTCCGGCCGCGGCCCGGGCACGAGCAGCGGGAGCCGGGCGTCCCAGCATCCGGTGAGCAGGGCCCGTAACAGCGGGCGCGCGCGGGCGGAGAGCACGGTCCAGTCCGCCAGCGCCGCCAGCCGCTCGCGCGCGCCGTCCTCGACGCCGAGCACCCGGTCCACCCCGGCGAGGTACCGGTCGGTCTCGCGGCGGACCAGGGCCCGGCCCAGGCCGTCCTTGCCGCCGAACTCGTTGTAGAGCGTCTGCCGGGACACCCCGGCCGCGGCGGCCACCTCGACCATCCGCACGACCGGCCACGGGCGCGCCGCGAGGGCCGCTCCCGCCGCCTCAAGCAAGGACTCCCGCGCTGCCGGCATCTTCGCCTCCGCTCGTCTGTCCGTCAGGGTTGACGCGTGCGAAGACCCTGTCAAGAGCGGCCGTCGGCCGCCCCGCCGGACCGGGCGGCGAGCGGCCGTGGACACCGTTGGTCCGGCCGATCCGATCTCGATACTGTTCGGCCATGCCCGAGTATGACGATGATCTGCGCCTTGCCCACGAGCTGGCCGACGCCGCCGACGTGGCCACGATGGCCCGCTTCCAGGCCCTCGACCTCGAGGTCGAGACCAAGCCCGACATGACTCCCGTGAGCGAGGCCGACAAGGCCGCGGAGGAGCTCATCCGCGCGGGCATCCTGGCCGCGCGGCCCCGGGACGCCATCCTCGGCGAGGAGTACGGGGTCGAGGGCACGGGCCCCCGGCGCTGGGTCGTCGACCCGATCGACGGGACGAAGAACTACGTGCGCGGGGTCCCGGTGTGGGCCACGCTGATCTCCCTGATGGTGGAGGGCGCGGACGGCACCTGGCGGCCGGTGGTCGGCGTGGTGTCCGCGCCCGCGCTGGGCCGCCGCTGGTGGGCCGCCGAGGGCGGCGGGGCCTACACGGGCCGCGGCCTCGCGGACGGGACCCGGATCGGGGTCTCCAAGGTGGGCTCGCTGGCGGACGCCTCCTTCGCCTACGCCTCGCTGGGCGGCTGGGAGGAGCGCGGGCTGCTGCCCGGGTTCTTGGACCTGACCCGCGAGGTGTGGCGGACCCGGGCGTACGGCGACTTCTGGCCGTACATGCTCGTGGCCGAGGGCGCCGTGGACATCTGTGCGGAGCCGGAGCTGTCGCTGTGGGACATGGCGGCGAACGCGATCGTCGTGCAGGAGGCGGGGGGCCGGTTCACCGGCCTGGACGGGGTGGACGGCGTACACGGCGGGAACGCGGCGGCGTCGAACGGCATCCTGCACGATGAGCTGCTCGGGTACTTGCGCCCGCACGACTGAGTGCGCCCCCTTGATGACACTCCGTGTCCGTGGGAATCTGGGGCTCCTCCGCTTGTGGGTTTGTGAACCGAGTTCGCGGACCGGGCGGGGGGTCTCACCCCTAGGAGGTGGCTGTCTTCATGCTTGTCCGTGACGCCATGAGCACCCTGATCCTCACCCTCGGCCCCACCCACACCCTCCGGCAGGCCGCGACCCTGATGTCCGGCCGGCACGTCGGCGCGGCCGTCGTCCTCGACCCGGAGCACAGCGGAATCGGCATCCTGACCGAACGTGACATCCTCAATTCGATCGGCGCGGGGCACGACCCCGACCGCGAGATCCTGAGCGCGCACGCCACCACCGACGTGGTGTTCTGCACTCCCGAAGCCACCCTGAACGAAGCCGCCGAGGCCATGGTCACCGGCGGCTTCCGGCATCTGATCGTGCTGGAGAACGGCGGTCCGGTGGGCATCGTGTCGGTGCGCGACATCATCCGGTGCTGGCTGCCGCAGCGCCGTACGATCCTGCCCTCCCCTTCCCCCTCGCCCTTGCGCTGAGCCCGGCCGCGCCCGGGGAAAGCCGACGGGCCGGAACCCCCAGTGGGAGTTCCGGCCCGTCGCCTCACGACAAGCGATCCGGTCAGCCGCGAAGGGCCTGGACCGCGGCCTCGAGCCGCTTGCCGAAGTCGCCGTCCGCCTGGCGGAAGTTGTTGATCGCGCGCTCGACGATGTCGTCACGGGAGACCTTGGCGATGAAGCCGGAGAGGTTCTCGATCAGACGGGACTTCTCGTCCTCGGAGTACAGGCGGTAGAGGTTGCCCGCCTGGACGAAGTCGTTGTCCTCGCGGTGCACGGCGGCCGCGTGGTTGCCGGTGCCGCCGGTGAGGGAGACCGGCTGCCACAGCGGACGGTCCGTCTGGTGCGGGCCGCCGAAGCTGTTCGGCTCGTAGTTCTTGGCGCCCGCGTGGCGGCCGTCGTACAGGTAGCCGTCGCGGGAGTTGGTGCGCGCCTCGGTGGCGTGCGGGCGGTTCACCGGCAGGTGGTCGGCGTTGATGCCGACGCGGTAGCGGTGGGCGTCGCCGTAGCCGAAGAGACGGCCCTGGAGCATCTTGTCCGGGGACGGACCAATGCCGGGGACGAAGTGGGCCGGGCTGAAGATGGACTGCTCGACCTCGGCGAAGACGTTCTCCGGGTTGCGGTTGAGCTCCAGCTTGCCGATCTCGATCGGCGGGTAGTCCTCGTGCGGCCACACCTTCGTGAGGTCGAACGGGTTGAAGCGGTACTCCGCCGCCTCGGCCGCGGGCATGATCTGGACCTGCACGGTCCAGGACGGGAACTCGCCGCGCTCGATGGACTCGCGCAGGTCGCGCTGGTGCGAGTCGGGGTCCTCGCCGGCGAGCTGGTTCGCCTCGGCCTGGGTGAGGTTCTTGATGCCCTGGTCGGTCTTGAAGTGGTACTTGACCCAGAAGACCTCGCCCGCCTCGTTGTTCCACTGGAACGTGTGCGAGCCGTAGCCGTTCATGTGGCGGTAGGACGCCGGGATGCCGCGGTCACCGAACAGCCAGGTCACCTGGTGGGTCGACTCGGGCGACAGGCCCCAGAAGTCCCAGACGTTGTCGGCCTCCTGCGAGCCCGTGTACGGGTCGCGCTTCTGGGTGTGGATGAAGTCCGGGAACTTGATGGCGTCCTTGATGAAGAACACCGGGGTGTTGTTGCCGACGAGGTCGTAGTTGCCCTCTTCGGTGTAGAACTTCAGCGCCCAGCCGCGGGGGTCGCGCACCGCGTCCGCGCTGCCGAGGTTGCCCGCGACCGTGGAGAAGCGCAGGAAGGTCTCGGTCTCCTTGCCGACCTCGGACAGGAACTTCGCGCGGGTCCACTGCGAGACGTCACGCGTGAGCGTGAAGGTGCCGTACGCACCCGCGCCGCGGGCGTGCACGACGCGCTCCGGGATGCGCTCGCGGTTGAAGTGCGCGAGCTTCTCCAGCAGCAGCTGGTCCTGGATCAGTACGGGGCCACCGACGCCCGCGGTCTCGCTGTTCTGGTTGTCGGCGACCGGAGCCCCGGCCTCCGTGGTGAGCGGTCCCTGCGTCACGTGCGCCTCCTGCGTCATTCCTGCAAGTCCTGTCCTTGGCGTTTGCCGTCACCGATCCTACGATGGACTTTGTCTAAGTCAAGTAAGCATCCAAGTCCACACTGATTCGGGATCTACACCGAGTCACCTCGCTGTTAGGCTGGTGTCTATGAGTGACCTGCTGGAGAGACTTCGCGGACGTGGCTGGCGCATGACGGCCCAGCGCCGTGTCGTGGCCGAGGTGCTCGATGGTGACCACGTTCACCTGACGGCGGACGAGGTGCACCTGCGTGCCGTGGCCAAGCTCCCGGAGATTTCCCGGGCGACGGTCTACAACACGCTGGGCGAACTCGTCACTCTGGGTGAAGTCCTGGAGGTGTCCACCGACCACCGGCGCGCCAAGCGGTACGACCCCAACGCGCACCGTCCCCACCAGCACCTGGTCTGCGCCCAGTGCGGCGCGATCCGCGACGTCTTCCCGGCGGGCAACCCGCTGGCCGACCTGCCCGACAGCGAGCGCTTCGGCTTCGCCGTCTCGGCGGTGGAGGTCACGTACCGGGGCCTGTGCCCGAACTGCGCGGGGGCGTAGCGCTTGCGACGGCACTTAGACGGCGCGGCGCACACCGCCGTGCTCACGACGCGCGGAAGGGCCGGGGTCTCAGGACCCCGGCCCTTCTCTTTGTGCGCTCTTCCTTTGCGCCCTGCGCAGAGGGAAACGACCGAAGGCCCGGATCCAGGGGATCCGGGCCTTCGGTCATTCAGTAGCGGGGACAGGATTTGAACCTGCGACCTCTGGGTTATGAGCCCAGCGAGCTACCGAGCTGCTCCACCCCGCGTCGGTAAACCTGACTCTACGCGAAGGTCGCCCGCAGGAGCAAATCCATTGAACAGCGGGTGCAGCGGGCACAGCGGGTGCAGCGGGCCCCGGTCAGGCCGAGAGTTCCTCGGCCAGCGCCTCCCGCAGCCGCGCGGCCCGCTCCGAGACCTCCGCCGGTCCCAGCTCCATGGCCCGCGCGCACCACTTCTGCCCCTCGGCCAGGTCCCCGTGCCGCGCGGCGAACAGCCCGAGCCGCAGCGCCGCCCGCCCGTGCCCCGCGACCGCGGCCCGGGTCCACCACAGGGCGGCCTCGGGCTCGCTGCCCTCGCGGGCCAGCAGCACCCCGAGGTTGAAGGCACCGTTGCGGGAACCGGCCTCGGCCGCCTCCCGGTACCAGCGCGCCGCGGCGGCCATGTCCCCGCGCCCGGCCGCCAGCATGCCCACCCGGACCTGGGCCCGGCGGTGGCCCTCCTCGGCCGCCCGCTCGTACCACTCCTCGCTCTCGGACTTGGGCGCGCCGCCGATCGGCTCGCCCAGCGCCACCGGTTCCGCCGGCGGGGCCAGCGACTCCAGCAGCGCGGCCAGCCGGAACGCCGCCTCCGCGCTGCCGCCGCCCGCCGCGCAGCGCAGGTGCCGCTCGGCCGCGCGCTCCTCGCCGTCGCGGACCAGCGCGATGCCGACCTGGAGGGCCGCGTCCGTGTGCCCGGCCGAGGCCGCCCGCTCGTACCACTTGAGCGCCGTCCGGTCCTCGTCGCGGCTGGCGAAGAGGATGCCGAGGTTGAAGGCGGCGTCCACGCTGCCCGCCTCCGCCGCCTTGGAGAACCACGGCTCGGCCCCGGCCGCGTCCCCGCCCTGGAGCAGCAGGATGGCGAGCGCGTTGGCCGCCTCGCGGTGCCCGGCGTACGCGGCGCGGCGGTACCACTGTTCGGCCTGCGCGGTCCGGTCCTGCGCGGCGCAGAGCAGGGCGAGGTTGTACGCCCCGTTCTGATCGCCCGCGTCCATGGCGGTCCGGTACCAGCGCTCGGCGGTCTGGGTCTCCCCGCGCGCGGCGTGCAGCGCGCCCAGGGCGTTGGCCGCGTTGCCGTCGCCGTCCTGGGCGGCGCGGTGCCACCAGGTGACGGCGCTGTCCTCGTCCCCCGCGTCGCGCAGCAGGAAGCCGAGGGCGCAGGCCGCCCGCGCCTCGCCCTGCTTGGCGGAGCTGAGGTACCAGCGGCCGGCCTCCTTCAGCTCTCCGCGCGCCTCCAGCAGGGCGCCCAGGTGCAGCGCGGCGCGCCGGTGTCCGCGCGCGGCGGACTGGCGGTACCACTGCTCGGCCTCGGCGGGATCGCGGCGGCGCAGGTGCCGGGCGAGGCGGTAGGCGGCCTCGCGGTGGCCCTGTTCGGCGGCGGCGCGCAGCCACCGCTCGGCTCCCTTGTCCCCGCGGTGCTCCAGCAGGTCGGCGAGGCCGTAGGCGCCGAGGGCGTGGCCGGATTCCGCCGCCTGGCGCAGCCAGTACTCGGCGGCGGGCTCGTCGCCCCGCTCGCGGTAGTGGCGGCCGAGGGCGTGGGCGGCGGGTGCGGATCCGGCCACGGCGGCGACGCGCCACCAGCCGGCCGCGTCCTCCGGGTAGCCGCGCTGGTGCAGCAGGACGCCGAGGTTGTTGGCGGCCGCGCGGTCGCCCGCGGCGGTGGCTCCGCGCAGATACGGCTCGGCCCCGGCGAGGTCGCCGCGGCGCAGCAGGAGCGCCCCGAGCACGCTCATGGCACCGGGGTCGCCCTTGTCGGCGGCTCCGCGGTGCCGGGCCTCGAGCTCGGCATCGCTCGCCGCGTCGGCCTCGGCTCCGTCGAAGACCTCGTCGGTGCGGTACGTGTTCCGCTGGTCGGCGTCGGTCCATGCGGGGTCCGCGCTCACGACCGCGGCCGGTTCACCGGCTCCCGTGCCCGTTTCGGCCTCCGCCCTCACAAACCGCCCTGTCTCCAGCAGAGTTGACCTGTCCCCCATAAATCCCATCGTCGCATCACCTGCTACCCGCGTACACCTGGTATGTCGCAGCCAGTGAGGTCACTAGAGGTCACTACAGCGCTTTGTCGACTTGCCCGCAGCGGGACAAGTCAAACACGCTCACACCCCAACTCACCCACCCCAGCTACCGCGTGGCGTGTCCCGCGTATGCCGCGGGCAACGGGCCACCGCGGTGCGGCCCCGGACCGGGCATGACGAAGGCCCGGATCCCATGGATCCGGGCCTTCGTCTTCAGTAGCGGGGACAGGATTTGAACCTGCGACCTCTGGGTTATGAGCCCAGCGAGCTACCGAGCTGCTCCACCCCGCGTCGGTGAAACCACAGTATCACGACGCGGGACGGAACCTCTCATCCTTGATCGCCGGGCGGCTAGCCGCCCGGCTTCGGCTGGGCCGCCAGCTTGTTCTCGGCCTCCACCGCGCGCTTGAGCGCCGCCGACAGGTCGGCCTGGGCCTTGCCGTACGCCGTCCAGTCGCCGGCCTTCATCGCCTTGTCGGCGTCGTCGAAGGCCTTCGAGGCGTCCGCGAGGGCCGCCTTGACCGTCGGGTCCTGGCTGCCGGGCGGCTTGGTGGTGCCGTCGCCCGGCGGCTGGTTCGGCGTCGTCGGTGTCGTCGGTGGGGTTGCCGTCTCCGCGCCGAAGACCACGCCGAGAGCCTTGTCCAGGGTGTCCTCGAAGGCCGTCTGACCGCCGTAGGTCACCAGGACCTTGCGCAGCAGCGGGTACTTCAGCCCGGCGCTGCGCACGTACACCGGCTCGACGTAGAGCATGCCGCCGTCGAGCGGCACCGCGAGCAGGTTTCCGTACTCGACCTCCGAGTCACCACCGCGCAGCAGGCGGATCGACTCGGCGATCTTGGGTTCGGAGTTGAACTTGCTCTGGACCTGCTTGGGACCGTCGACCGGCTTGCTGGTCGGCATCTTCAGGATTCGGATCTTGCCGTAGTCCGGGGTGCCCGGATCGGCGTTGACCGCCATGAAGGCGCTCAGGTTGTCCCGCTCGTTCGGCGTGAACGTCGTGGTGAGCGAGAAGACCTGGTCCTTCTCGGGCTGGCCCGGCATCTTCATCGACAGGTAGTACGGCGGGACCGCCGTGCCCTTGGTCGTCGGGTCGTCCGGGACGGCCCAGGCCTCGCTGCCGCTGAGGAAGGTCTGCGGGTCCGTGACGTGGTACCGGGTCAGCAGCTCGCGCTGGACCTTGAAGAGGTCCTGGGGGTAGCGCAGGTGCGCCATGAGGTCCTTGGAGATCTCGCTCTTCTCCTTGACCGTCCCCGGGAACGCCTTCATCCAGGTCTTGAGGACCGGGTCATTGGTGTCCCACTGGAAGAGGTTGACCTTGCCGTCGTACGCGTCGACGGTCGCCTTCACCGAGTTCCGGATGTAGTTGACCTGGTTCTCCTGGGCCACCACCGCGCGCTGGCTGTTGGTCAGCGAGTCCGCGGTGCTGTCGCCCAGCGTGGTGCGCGAGGCGTAGGGGTAACCGTTCGTCGTCGTGTAGGCGTCGACGATCCACACGATCCGGCCGTCCACGACCGCCGGGTAGGGCGCGCCGTCGATGGTCAGCCAGGGGGCGACGGCCTCGACGCGCTCCTTGGGCGTGCGGTTGTACAGGATCCGCGAACCCTCGCCGATGGCACCGGAGTAGAGGATCTGCGGTTCGCTGAACGCCAGCGCGTACGCCGCCCGGTTGACCGGGTTGTCGAGGTTGACGCCGCTGTCGCCCTGGTAGCTGGTCTCCTTCTCGCCCTTGTCGTCGGAGTAGTCCAGCTCCTTCTGCGGTCCGCCGACGATCGAGTACTGCTTCGTCTGCTCGCCGTAGTAGATGCGCTGCTCGAAGTCCGTGCCGAACATTCCCTTGGAGGGCAGGTCGGACTGGGTGAAGTCAGGAGCGCCCTGGTCACCGGCGGTGGTGCCCTTGGCCGCGACCACGCCGTAGCCGTGGGTGTACTTGAAGTGGTCGTTGATCCAGTTGTTCTTCGGGATGCCGCCGATGTTCAGCTCGCGCAGACCGATGACCGTGTCCTGGCCGTTGTACCGGTCCACGGCGAGCGTGGACGGGAAGGCGTAGTAGCCCTTGACCTGCTGGAGCTGCTGGAAGGCCGGGGAGACGATGTTCGGGTCGAGGAGCCGGACGCTGGCCGTGGTGTCGGCGGCCTGGCGCAGCTTCGCCTTGTCCGTACCCGCGGCGGGCACGCCCGCGTAGTCCTTCACCTCGGAGCCGGCGATCCCGTAGGCGTCGCGCGTCGCCTTGATGTTCTTCTCGACGTACGGCGACTCCTTGGCCTGCTCGTTCGGCTGGACCTGGAACTTCTGCACGATCGCCGGGTAGAGCCCGCCGATCAGGATGGCCGAGAGCACCATCAGGCCGAAGCCGATCACCGGAAGCTGCCAGGTCCGGCGCCACAGCGTCGCGAAGAACAGCGCGGCGCAGATCGCGGCGATGCAGAAGAGGATGGTCTTGGCCGGCAGGTAGGCGTTGGCGTCGACGTAGCGCAGGCCGGTCCAGTTGTCCGCCGCCTTGAAGTCGCTGGACTTCACGGCGAGGCCGTACCGGTCGAGCCAGTACGCCACGGCCTTCAGCGAGACGAAGAGGCCGAGCAGCACCGACAGGTGCCCGGTGGCCGCGGCGGTCGCGCGGGCGCCCGGGCTGGTGACGCGCAGGCCGCCGTACAGGTAGTGCACGATGGCCGCGGCGATCAGCGACAGGACGGCGGCGGCGAAGCCGAAGCCGAGCAGGAAGCGGTACCAGGGCAGGTCGAAGGTGTAGAACGACACGTCCAGGTGGAACTGGGGGTCCTGCTGACCGAAGGGCACCCCGTTCACATACATCAGCCAGGTCTTCCACTGGCCCGCCGCCGAGGCGCCCGCGATCAGCCCGACGAGCACGGCGATGCCGAGGAGCAGCCACTTCTTGAACGGCGCGATGCTCATCCGGTAGCGGTCGAGGCTCTGCTGCTCCATCGACATCGCGCTGAGCGGCGGCCGCAGCCGGTGCGCCAGCCAGATGTTGAACCCGACGGCCCCGGCCATGATCAGGCCGAAGACGGCGAAGAGGCCGACCTTCGTCCAGAGCGTGGTGGTGAAGACGGTGGAGTAGTGGACGGAGCGGAACCAGAGCCAGTCGGTCCAGAAGCCCGCGAACATGATGAAGGCCATGGCCAGGACGGCCAGGACGCCCAGGGTCATCAGGAGAGTCCGGGCACGCCGGGAGGGGCGGCCGACTCTCATCCGTGGCCCGGAGGGGCCTCCGCCGCGGTCCGGCATCTGGAAAGCCAAGGTGCGCACCTCGAAAAGTCGCTGTGTGTCGTGTGGTACTGGAAATTTTTCAAATGTAGGGGCCCCCGATGGTAGAGCCCACTCATGCAACTTACTGAGGCTTTAGTCAGTTCCCGGTATCGCGCCGAAAGGAGGCAGGATGTTGTCCATGTCCAACCTTTCCCCCTCCCCCGGCACTCCGATGGCGGCCAGTCCGCTGACCCGCGCCGTGCTCGAGATCGACGAATACGCCGCCGGCCTGGGCTGGGACCGGCCCGCCCGGCTCTTCGCCCTCGTCGACACCGCCCGACTGCGCAAGCAGGAGCCCCGCCTGGCCCGGCAGCTCGGCCTCGACCAGGACGACGCCGGCAAGATCCAGCTGACCCCGATCGAGCAGGACGAACTGCCGAAGGGCATGGCCCTGGACAAGTTCCTCGGCACGCTCGCCTGGCCCGATTCGGTCGTCGGCTGCGCGCTGACGGTGGAGCGGCTGATGCTGCCGCCGTCCGCGGAGGCCGCCGTACCGTCCGACCTGTCCGACAAGCAGCTCGCGAAGTGGGTCGCCGGGCACCCGGAGCGGCAGGAGGTGCGCCTGACCGTGGGCGTGCTGCGCGACGGGTCGCGCGAGTCCGCCGTACGGCTGCGCGAGAAGGACGCCGCGAGCGAGGTGCTGACCGGGGCCAGTCTGGTGCCGGGTCTGGCCGAGGCGCTGGCCGCGACCTTCTCCTGACGCGCCGGGTCGTGCGACGTGGGGACGGGGTCAGGACGTGCCGCACCGCGGCAGTCCGGCCTTGTCCCCCTTGCTGATCTTCTCCAGTGCCTTGACGGCGTCGCCGATGGTGGAGACCTTCACGAGGGTCAGGCCGTCCGGCACGTCCTTGGACGCGGCGGCGCAGTTCTCGGCCGGGGTCAGGAAGTACTGGGCGCCGGCCTTGCGGGCGCCGATGGTCTTCATCTCGATGCCGCCGATCGGGCCGACCGTACCCGCGTCGTCGATGGTGCCGGTGCCCGCGACGAACTTCCCGCCGGTCAGGTCCTCGGGCGTCAGCTTGTCGACGATGCCGAGGGAGAACATCAGGCCCGCGCTGGGGCCGCCGACGTCGGCGAGGTTGATGTCGATGCGGAACGGGAAGGTGTGGTCGGTCCCGGCCCGGATGCCGACGATGGCGTGACCGTCGTCCTCCGCCTTCGCGGTGGTGATCTCGACCTTCTGCGGACCGGCGGGGTCGCGCCCGGCCTTCTTCGCGGCGGCCACCTCGGCCGCCGGGATGACGGTGAACTCGACCTTCGTGCCGGCCTTGTGCGTGGTGACCAGCTTGGCGACGTCCGACGGCTCCTTGACGGGGCTGCCGTCCACGGCGACGACCACGTCTCCAGCGTGCAGCTTGCCCTCGGCGGGGCTGCCCTTGACCACGGTGGCGACGTTCACGCGGGCGGAGACCGGGATGCCCAGCTGCTTGAGGGCGGCCACCTTGGCGCTCTCCTGGGACTGGCTGAACTCCTCCGCGTTCTCCTGCGTGGATTCCTTGTCGGTCTTGCCGTGCGGGTAGAGGTTCTCGTGCGGGACCACGATGTTGTCGTGGGCCATCCAGCCGTAGACCGCTTCCAGCAGGTTCATGTCGTAGTTCGCGCCGGTCACCCGGACCGTGGTCATGTTGAGATGACCGCTGGTCGGGTACGTCTTGCGGCCCGAGATGCTCAGGACCGGCTCACCGCGCGAGTCACCGAGGGTGTTCACCGTCGGGCCGGGGCTCATCTCCGCGTACGGAGCCTTGAAGAACACTCCGGCGCAGAGCAGCGCGAACAGCATGAGGGTGGACGCGAGCATCGTCGCAGTGCGGCGTGGCATGGATCGACAGTACGTGACGGCCCTGTGGGGCGGCCCGCGGGGCCGGTCCGTACGGGGGCGGTGCGCGGCGGGCGCTCACGGGACGCGTCAGACGGCGTCGGAACCGGAGTGCGCCTTGGCCTTGTCGGCCTGGCCCGTGTCCATGACCTCGCGGAATCGTGCGTAGCCGGCGAGCTCGGATATGTCGCCGGAAGTGCGGTCGCGTGCCGCCCAGCTTCCCCATATCGCGGCACCGATGGCGGCGAAAAGCGGAATCAGCAACCACGCCAAAGAACCCATGTGCGTGCTCCCTACCCCGAGACCGAGTCGTTTGTTGCTCCAACGCTCGTGCCCGGGACCGGGTTACGCAAATCGAGGGCGTGTTGCGCGTCCGTCCGGGTGCGATCGGCTTCCGCTCAGCAGGCGCCGACCCACTCCTCGGTGCCGTCCGAGAACGTCTGGTGCTTCCAGATCGGCACCTCGTGCTTGAGGTCGTCGATCAGCATCCGGCAGGCCTCGAAGGCCTCGCCCCGGTGCGGGCACGACACGGCGACCACGACCGCCAGGTCGCCGACGCGGAGGTCGCCGACGCGGTGGACGGCGGCCAGGGCGCGGACCGGGTACTTGGCCGCGACGCGCTCGGCGACGCGGCGCATCTCGGCCTCGGCCGAGGGGTGGCAGGAGTAGCCCAGCCCGTCGACGTCCGCCCCGCCGTCGTGGTCGCGCACGGTGCCGACGAAGAGGGCGGTGCCGCCGGTGGCGTCGTCGCCGACGGCCTGGAAGACCTCGTCGAGCGAGAGCGGGGTCTCACGGATCGCGAGCAGCCGGATCGGGTCCGGAGCGGCCTGCTCGCCGGGGTGGTCGAAGTGCGGAGCCATGCCCTCATCGTGCACCAAGGCTCCGGCATCACGGAATACCAGTTTCCCCCGTCTGCGGGCCCCCCACGTATGGAGCCTCCTACAGCCCCCGGCCCCCACCGGGGGCAGCGCACAGGGCCACCCAACCTCGGCCCGCCCGGCGATTGCGGGCGCGCCAGGGGGACCCGGGCCGGGGCCGGGTCAGAGGCCTCGGCGTCTGCGGGCCGCGCGGACCACGGCGGCCGCACCCAGCAGCGCCACGGTCGCCCCCGCCGCCCCGGCGGCCGTCGCGTCCTTGCGCCCCAGCCGACGCCCCACGACGGTGTGCCGCCCCGCCGCCTCCTTCAGCAGCTCGGCCAGCACCTCCTCGTTGGTCCACCGCGGCCGCCACCCCGCCGCGTGCAGCCGGCTGACGCTGACCACCCACGGGTGCATCGTGTACGCCAGGTCCCCGGCCGGGGAGGGGGTCAGCCCGATCCGGTGCAGCCGGGCGGCCGCGCCGAGTGCGACGGCGGACGGCAGCTCCATCCGGCGGATCCCGCTCAGCTCCTCGACCTCCTCCTGCTCCAGCCACCCCTCGCAGCCCACCGCGAGCTCGCCCTCCACCTTCTCCAGCGCCGCGTACTCCAGGGCACTGACCAGGTCCTCGACGTGGCAGAACTGCCAGGTCGGCCGGGATCCGGCGACCACGAGCAGCCGCGGCGACTCGAAGTAGCGGGTCAGCGCGGTGTCCGTACCGCCGACCAGCACGGCCGGCCGGACCACCGTGACGTTGAGCCCGGGGTGCGCCCGCGGCGCCCGCCGGCCCAGCCGCTCGATCTCCAGCAGGTCGCCGACACCGGTGGCCTCGGCCGTGGCCCGCAGCTCGGAGTCCTCCGTCAGCGGGATGTCGTTGTCCGGGAGGGCGCCGTAGACCATCGCGGAGGTGCAGAGCACGACCCGGTGCACCCCCGCCGCCGCGGCGGCGGTGAGCACGGTCTGGGTCCCGCGCACGTTGTACGCCGTACGGGCCGCCGGGTCGGTCTCGAGGTCGAGGTCGAGCGCGAGGTGGACGACCACGTCCGCGCCGCGCAGTTTCTCGGCGATCGCGGGGTCCCGCACGTCCAGGACGTGCCACTGCGCGGCCGCGCACTCGCCGCGCCGCTCGTCGATCGCGACGACCTGCTTGACCTCGTCCGAGGCCGCGAGTCGGGCGACCAGGGCGGCGCCGACCCCCGCCGCGGCGCCGGTGACGGCGACGACGGGGCCGCGCACCGACGGGTTTCGCGGCCGGCGAACACCGTCGGGGCTGTCGCCGTGGTCAGGGCGGTTTTCGTCGCCGTGCGGCTCTCGAACCTGCGGATCTGGGGAACTCACCGGGCGTCTCCAGCGGTTGTCTTCAGTAGGTGAGCGTCCTGACGCGTACCTACCAGGTGATGTCCATCCTGCCGCAGCCCAGGAGTCGGCGGAGCACCGAGCCCGGATGCGGCTGGGGTGTCTACGCTGGGTGGTGTTGTCGGACCATTGCCCGTCGGCTCCCGCCGGCGGCCCTACGAGCCGAGGAAACCCGTGAGCGACACCCCATTCGGATTCGGCCTTCCGCCGGAGGAGCCGGACAACGGCGACGAGGGCAAGAAGAAGGGCGATCAGGGCGGTCAGGGCGGCCCGGCGAATCCGTTCGGGTTCACCGGGGCCGGCCTGCCGGGCGGTCTGCCGGGCGCCGGCGGCCCCGGCGGCGCGGACAATCCCTTCGCCGCGATGTTCGGTGCGATGAACCCGAACGACCTCGGCGCCGCCTTCCAGCAGCTCGGGCAGATGCTCAGCTACGAGGGCGGTCCCGTGAACTGGGACATGGCCAAGGACATCGCCCGCCAGACCGTCGCCCAGGGCACCGCCGACGGCGTCAAGGACGCGAGCATCGGCCCGGCCGAGAAGTCGGCCGTCCAAGAGGCCGTGCGGCTCGCCGACCTGTGGCTGGACTCCGTCACCTCGCTGCCCTCCGGCGCCGGCACCGCCGTGGCCTGGAGCCGCGCCGAGTGGGTCGAGGCGACCCTGCCGGTGTGGAAGGAGCTGGTCGACCCGGTCGCCGAGCGCGTCGGCGCGGCCATGGGCGACGTACTGCCCGAGGAGATGCAGGCCATGGCGGGCCCGCTGCTCGGCATGATGCGCTCCATGGGCGGCGCCATGTTCGGCCAGCAGATCGGCCAGGCCGTGGGCACCCTCGCGGGCGAGGTCGTCGGCTCCACCGACATCGGGCTGCCGCTGGGCCCGGCGGGCAAGGCCGCGCTGCTCCCGCTGAACGTGGCGGCCTTCGGCAAGGACCTGGGCGTCCCCTCGGACGAGGTCCGCCTCTACCTGGCCCTGCGCGAGGCCGCCCACCAGCGGCTCTTCGCCCACGTGCCGTGGCTGCGCTCGCACCTCTTCGGCGCCGTCGAGGGGTACGCGCGCGGCATCAAGGTCGACACCTCGAAGCTGGAGGACGTGGTCGGCCAGCTCGACCCGTCGAACCCGGAGCAGCTGCAGGAAGCGCTCCAGGGCGGCATGTTCCAGCCGCAGGACACCCCCGAGCAGAAGGCGGCGCTGGCCCGTCTGGAGACCGCGCTCGCGCTGGTCGAGGGCTGGGTGGACGCGGTGGTGCACGCGGCCGCCAAGCCCCGCCTGACCTCGGCGGACGCCCTGCGCGAGACCCTGCGCAGGCGGCGTGCCTCGGGCGGTCCGGCGGAGCAGACCTTCGCGACGCTGATCGGCCTGGAGCTGCGTCCGCGCCGGCTGCGGGACGCCTCGCGGCTGTGGGCCTCGCTGACCGACGCGCGCGGTGTGGACGGGCGCGACGGGCTGTGGGAGCACCCCGACATGCTGCCGACGGCCTCCGACCTGGACGACCCGGACGGCTTCGTGCACCGCGAGCAGCTGGACTTCTCGGAGATCGACAAGATGCTCGGCGAGGCCGCCGCCCAGAACCCTGAACAGAACGGCCGCGAGCAGGACGGCGACGACACCAAGTGAACCTGTACGACGACGCGGTCCTGGTCCTGAAGGGGTACGAGAACCAGGGCGACCAGGGTGATCAGGCCGCGCTCCGCGAGGTCTACCTGGACCACCTGGCGGCCCATCCCGACGGGATGTGGAAGCCGTGCCAGGCCGGGCACCTCACCGGCAGCGCGCTGGTGATCGACCCCGCGCGGGGCCGGGTGCTGCTCACCCTGCACAAGAAGCTCGGCATGTGGCTGCAGATGGGCGGGCACTGCGAGAGCGGTGACACGACGCTCGAGGGTGTGGCGCTGCGCGAGGCCCGCGAGGAGTCCGGCATCGAGACCGGGCTGACGCTGCTGCCCGGCGGTCCGGTGCGCCTGGACCGGCATCCCATTCCGTCGCCCTGCAACTGGCACCTGGACGTGCAGTACGCGGCGCTGGCCCCGGCCGGGGCCGAGGCGGCGATCAGCGACGAGTCGCTGGACCTGCGCTGGTTCGCGTACGACGAGGTGGCCGGCGTGGCCGACGCCTCGGTGGTCAGGCTGCTGGAGGCGACCCGGGCCCGGCTCTGACACCGGAGCCCGGAGCACCGGTCACGGCGTACGGATCAGCGGCGCACGGATCACGGCGTACGGACCGGGGGCCGGGCGGGGACCATGTGGTCGCCGCCCGCCCCCGGTGACCCCGGCGTCAGTTCCAGGCGTTGTTCTGGTTCTGCGCGTGGGCGCCCTGCTGGCCCATGCCGTACTGCGCGGCGAGGCCCTGGCCCAGCTGCGCGTTCTGCGGCGGGAGCAGCTCGCTGGGCTGGACCAGCGCGTACCCCTGGCCCAGGAAGCTCAGCTCCCAGCCCTCGCCGGTGTTGCCGCGGCGCCGCCACACGCCGGTGGAGTGCGTCTGGGCCTGCATCTGCACGCGCAGCGAGGTGGACCAGGCGACGATGGCGTCCGCGTCGACGTTGACGTACTTGTCGGGCGTGATCTGCAGCATCAGCGGCTGCCCCGAGGTCATCAGGGCGACCTTCCCGCGGCCGGTGATGTTGAGCTGGTACTTGCCGGAGCCGGAGATGCCGTACTGGCTGTCGACCGCGATGGCCTCGGCGTGCAGGGTGGAGTCGAGCGCGAGGACGTAACTGCTGTCCACGGTCAGACCGTCCTGGTCGACCTCCACCACATGCACGTCCTGGGCGAGGTTGGCGAAGTACACCGTCCCCTGCCCGGAACAGCGCATGAGGTCGAGGCCCTCGCCGGTGCGGGCGCGGGCGTTGCTCTGCTGGGTGCTCCGGTACTCGCCGTCGAAGTCGATCATCCCCTGGTAGGCGACCATCGAGCCCTTGCGGGCGAGGACGTCGTCCTGGCCGGTGAGGGAGACCCGCAGCATCTGCGGGTTCTGGACGACGTACCGCTCCTGGGACTGCGCTTCGGAGTGGCTGAAAAGTGCGCTCTGCATGATGTGTCCGCTCCCCTCAGCCCCGGGCCCGGAGCCGGTCGGTGCTGTCCTCGCTCGGCTGTACGACGACGATGCCCTGGCCGGAGAAGGCCATCTGGAAGGCCTCCCCGCTGCCCCGGCCGATCATCGACGAGGCCTTGAAGCTGCGCTTGCCCTTGACCTTGAGATTCGGCGACCAGGCGACGAGGGCGTCCGGATCGACGTACGTCTCGTCCTCGCCGCGGCCGCAGTCGACCACGATCGGGGTGCCGCGCGAGGTCAGGGCGACCCAGCCGGTGCCGGAGACCTGCACGTTGAACAGGCCCTGGCCCGCGAATTTGGCCAGGCCCTTGACCCGCTCGACGCCCCAGGTGAGGTGGGCGTCGAAGGCGAGCAGGTTGGTGCCGTTGACGGACAGGGCGTCGTTGTTGAGGTTGATGACGACGACGTCCGCGCCGTAGTCGGCGAGGTACAGCAGGCCGTCGCCGGTGCACTTCATCAGCGGGGCGCCCTCGCCCGTCAGCCACTGCGAGGCCATCTGGCGCACGGCGGGCGGGTTGGGCTCGTACTGCACGAAGCCCTCGTAGGCGACCATCGAGCCGGTGCGCGCGAAGAGGTCGTGGCCGCTCTGCATGGCGACCTTGAGCATGGCGCGCCCGTGGTTCTCCATGCGGGCCGCGACCGGGGTCGGGGCGTAGCCCGCGAGCTGCGGGTTCATGGCGTTCATTGCGTTCATGGCGGGCTCCCTCAGACCTCGTAGGGCTGGACGATGATGAAGTTTCCGGGGGCGCCGCGGAACTGGAGGTTCACGGTCTCCCCGCTGTGGCCGGGATAGGCGTTGCGGCGCAGCCGGACCTGGCTGGAAATGATCACCTGCGCGCCCGCGGACCAGGCGACGATCGCATTGCTGTCGGCGAAGGTCGTCGGGGTGACCGGCAGGACGACGGGGGTGCCGTGCGTCTTGACGACGACCGTGCCGGAGCCCTGGAACTGCATGGTGAACAGGGCGCCGCCCGGGATGCCGTGGCCCTCGATGCGGCGGACTTCGTGCTGGAGCGACTCGTCGAAGGCGAGCACGCTCTCGGCGGAGACGCAGATTCCGTCGCCCTGGAGCTCGATGGCGTGCAGATGGGTGCCGTTCTCCGCGAGGAAGACCTGGCCGCGGCCGCTGCAGCGCATGAGCTGCATCTCCTGGCCGGTGGCGTTGCCGACGATGCGGCCCGCGAAGCCCGCGCCCTTGTAGCTGAAGTCCACCTTGCCCTGGTACAGCACCATGCTGCCCTGGCGGGCGAGGACGGGCTGGCCGCCGATGCCCAGGTCGACGCGCATGAGCTGGGCGTTCTGCGGGGTCCAGCGCGCGCCGGTCGGCGCCTCCTTGTAGATCTGGAGGGCGGAGGTGAGGCCGGGGGCGGCGGGCATCTGCGCGGGCATGCCGGGCTGCTGGCCGTACGGGGCTCCGGGCGCGCCGGGCGGCGGATAACCGCCCGGGACCTGGCCCGGGAGCTGGTGCCCGTACGAGGGCTGCGGCGGCTGGCCGTAGGGACCGGGCGGGGCGGGCGGGGGCGGGTATCCGCCGGGGGCCTGACCCGGGATCTGGCGCCCGTACGACGGGTTCGGCGGGGGCTGCGGCGGGTGCATGGGCTGGCCGTACGGACCGGGCGCGGCCGGGGCGGGCGCGAGGGGCCCGACCATCGTCGGGGCGGCGTGCAGGGAGGCGGCGGGCTGCGGCGGGGCGGCGTACGGCGCGGGGGCCGGCGGCGGCGTGTGCTGCGGCTGCGGGTGCTGCGGCGCCTGCGGCTGCTGGTACTGGGGCTGCTGGTACTGGGGCTGCTGGGGCGGCTGCTGGTACTGCGGCTGCGGCGGGGCGGCCTGCGCGGGCGCGCCCGGGGGCGCGGCGAAGACCGGCGGCGCGAACGACGGCGCGGCCGCCTGCTGCGGAACCGGCTGCTGCGCCTGCTGCTTCGGAGCCGGAGCCTCCTCCTCGGCGACCTCGCCGCCGAAGTTCTTCAGCAGCGCTTCCAGGCCACCGTCGAACCCCTGGCCGACGGCGGCGAAGCGCCAGACGTCCTTGAGGTAGAAGTCGCCCAGCATCACGGCGCGCTCAGTGCTGAACTCCGCGCCGGTGAAGGAGTAGCGGACCACTTCCTCGCCGCCCGCGACGACCCGGATGTAGCCCGGTCCGATCTGCGACATCTGGCCCGCGCCGTCGATCGTCGCCGTGAAGGACAGCTTCTGGATGCCCGCCGGGACGCGGTCCAGCGTCACCCGGAAGGACTCGCTGTCACCGGCCTGTTCGCCGAGGAGCTGGATGGACTCCTCGGGCGATTTCGGCTGGTTGAAGAAGATGAAGTAGCGGTCGTCGGACAGCCGCTCGTCCGCGTCGAGTCCGAAGCAGCTGATGTCGAAGGTCAGCCCGGGCCCGGCGATCTGCACACCCACGTACAGATCGGTGCCCGCGGTGAGATCACTGATCTTGGCCTTGTGGCCGCGCTGGAATTCCCTGGCCATACGTAACGACCGTCCCCCATCCCGACGATGAATGCGTGCCCGTCAGGCTAACGGCTCCCGCCGACATCGAACCAAGCCGGTACCGAGCCGGTACACATCACGGACGGGTCACAGCACGGCGGATCTCCGCGGCTCATTCCTCGCGCGCGGCCGGGACCTTGGGGAGCCGCTCCGCCGCGACCACTCCTTCGAGATAGCCGCGCGCCCGCTCCGTACGGGGATACGCCTCCAGCAGCCGCCAGAAGCTCGGGCCGTGTCCCGGCACCAGCAGGTGGGCCAGCTCGTGGAGCAGGACGTAGTCGAGGACGTACTCCGGCATGCCCTGGAGGCGGTGGGACAGCCGGATGCTGCCCTCGGCGGGGGTGCAGGAGCCCCAGCGGGTGTTCTGGTTGGTGACCCAGCGCACCGAGCTGGGGCGCGCGCGGCCGCCGAAGTACTGCTCGGACAGACGCTCGGCGCGTTCGGTGAGCTCCGCGTCACCGAAGGTCCGCTTGCTCTCCTGAGCGGCGAGCTTGTCGAGCATCACGCCCACCCAGCGCTGCTCCTCGGCCTCGGACATCCGGGCAGGGATGAGCACGACCGTCCGGTCACCCTCGCGGTAGGCGGAGACGGTCCTTCGGCGGCGCGCGCTCCGGCGGACTTCGACGGCGCGGTGCGATGGATCGGCGGACACGGCACGACCGTACCCGGTGGCCAGGGCCGAAGTCCCGCCCCGCGGAGGTTCGAACATGATCGATGCGAGGTTCCCCCTTTTCCTCGTCATCTCATATGCCGAATCGGGTGGGCCTGTGGACAACTTTCCGTGCCGCGGGCGGGATGCGGTCATGCTGCGGGAGCGGCGTCGAGACCGCTCGGCGGAGCAGGCCCGCGAAGAAGGAAGCAGAGAAGGAAGCGGAGAAGGAAGCGGAGAAGGGGGAAGGGCGATGTATCCGAAGGTGAAGCCCGCGCTCGCGCGGGCCTGGCGGGATCTGCAGACGGTGCAGTTCGGGGTGACGCCCGCGCACGCGGTGGTGTTCGGGCCGGTGGACACCGCGACGGGGACCCTGCTCGACCGGCTCGACGGGACCCGGGGCATGGAGCTGCTGCGGGCGGAGGCGGCGGCGCTGGGGCTGCCGGACGGGCAGGTGGATGAGCTGGTGCGGCGGCTGGCGGCGGCGGGGGTGATCGATGACGCCACGGCGGGCGGGCCGCGGGCCCAGTCGCTGCTGCGGCGCCCGGAGGTGCTGGAGCGGCTGGGGCCCGACCGGGGCTCGCTCTCCCTGATGCGCCGGGAGCCGGGGGGTGATCTGCGGGGGATCGCGGCGCGCCGGGCGATACGAGTCCAGGTGCGCGGCAGCGGGCGGGTGGGCGCGCTGATCGCGGCGGTGCTCGCGGGGGCCGGGGTGGGCCGGGTCGAGGTGCTGGACGGCGGCCGGGTGGAGCCGGGGGACGTCGCGCCCGGCGGGCTCGGGCCGGAGAGCGTGGGCCGGCTGCGAGCGGAGGCGGCGGGGGCGCTGGTGCGGGCGGCGGCCCCCGGGCGGGCGCCGCGGGCCGAGGAGCGGGAGGGGCCCGAGCCGGGGCTGGCGCTGGTGGTGGTCGCTCCCCGGGACGGGCTCCAGGCGTGGGCCCCGGATCCGGACACCGCCGTGGACTGGGTGGCCGCGGGGATCCCGCATCTGTACGCGGGCGTGCTGGAGGGGACCGGGCTGGTGGGGCCGCTGGTGCTGCCGGGGACGACGGGGTGCGCGGGGTGCATGGAGCGGGAGCGGGTGGCGCGGGACCGGGCCTGGCCGAGGATGCTGGTGCAGTGGCGCGGGGCCCACCGGCGGCGTGGCTCGGTCGCCTGTGACCTGGGGCTGGCCAGTGCCGTGGCGGGGCTGGCCGCGGCTCACGCGCTGGCCTTCCTCGACGGGGAGTTGCCCGCGTCGACGGGGGCGCGCTGGGAGGCGGCGCTGCCCGCGCTGCACTGGGAGCGGGCGCGGGTGACCCCTCATCCGGAGTGCGGGTGCGGGGCGGTGGGGTCCGCGCGGGGGGACTCCTCCGCCGCCCGAGAGGGACAGGACACAATGGCCGGGTAATCGCCGCTTGCGGCACAGCTGTCTGGGAACTGGAGGGGCGCATGTCTGATCTTCCCCGGAAGGCGGTCACTCGTACCGTCAAGCTGGCCGCTCTGCCGCTCGGCATAGCGGGCCGGGCCACCTGGGGGCTGGGGAAGCGGATCGGGGGCAAGTCGGCGGAGATCGTGGCGCGCGAGCTGCAACAGCGCACCGCCGAGCAGCTCTTCCGCACCCTGGGCGAGCTGAAGGGCGGTGCGATGAAGTTCGGGCAGGCCATGTCGGTCTTCGAAGCGGCGCTGCCCGAAGAGGTCGCCGGGCCCTACCGGGCCGCCCTGACCAAGCTTCAGGAGGCCGCCCCGCCGCTTCCGGCCGCGCGGGTGCACCAGGTGCTGGCGGAGCGGCTCGGCGCGGACTGGCGGGAGTTGTTCACGGAGTTCGAGGACAAGCCCGCGGCGGCCGCGTCCATCGGCCAGGTGCACCGGGCCGTGTGGCACGACGGACGGCAGGTCGCGGTCAAGGTGCAGTACCCGGGGGCCGGAGAGGCGCTGTTGTCGGACCTCAAGCAGCTCGGCCGCTTCGCGGGGCTGTTGGGGCCGCTGATCCCCGGCATGGAGATCAAGCCGCTGATCACGGAGCTGCGCGACCGGGTGTCGGAGGAGCTGGACTACGAGCTGGAGGCGGAGGCCCAGCGGATCCACGCCGAGGCGTTCGAGGGCGATCCCGATGTGGTCGTGCCGGATGTCGTGCACCAGGGCGACGAGGTCCTGGTGACCGAGTGGATCGAGGGGACACCGCTGTCGGAGATCATCTCCAACGGCACCCAGGAGGAGCGCGACCGCGCCGGGCAGTTGCTGGCCCGGTTCCTCTTCTCCGGTCCCGCGCGCACGGGGCTGCTGCACGCGGATCCGCATCCGGGCAACTTCCGGCTGATGGCGGGGGCCGACGGCCGGCTGCGGTTGGGGGTGCTGGACTTCGGTACGGTCGACCGGCTCCCGGGCGGGCTGCCCAAGCCCGTGGGGCGGTCGCTGCGGATGACCCTGGACGGCGATGCCGAGGGGGTCTACGGGCACCTGCGCGCGGAGGGCTTCGTGAAGGAGTCCATCGTTCTGGACCCGGACGCGGTGCTGGACTACCTCCGCCCGATCATCGAGCCCGCCCAGGTCGACGAGTTCACCTTCACCCGGGCATGGATGCGCAGCCAGGCGGCCCGGATAGCCGATCCGCGGTCTCCCGCGCACCAGTTGGGCCGCCAGATCAACCTTCCCCCGGCATACCTGCTGATCCACCGGGTGACGCTGAGCACGATCGGGGTGCTGTGCCAGCTGGGCGCGACGGTGCGGCTGCGGGACGAGCTGGAGGCCTGGCTCCCGGGATTCCTGCCGGAGTCCTGAGCGGGCGCGGGCTGCCAGGGCGCGGGCGGCCTGGGCTCACCACCAGGAGGAGTCGAGTCTGCCCTCGATCGCGCGGATGTTGGCCCGGGCGCAGTCGTGGCAGAAGTACTGCCTGCTGCCGTTTTCCATGGAGCAGGTCCAGGTGGGCGGGGCACCCGCGGGTGACTGCGCGCCGCAGCGCGCGCAGCTGACGGGCGGGGCCTCGGGTCCCTGGGATGCGGGGCGGGGAGTCGGCTGGTCCACCTCCCGACGATACCGCCGCGCGCTCCGCACGACGGGCCGGGCACACCGAGGGGACCGCTCCGTTCGGAGCGGTCCCCTCGGTGTGTTCATTTCGGGTCACGCCGGGGCGTGGCCGGTCAGTTCATGACGGCCATGGCCAGTGCACGGCGGGCGCGCAGCGAAACGCGCTCGGCTCGCCGCTGCATGCGGCGGGCGGCGACCACGCGCAGGGCACGGCGTTCGCCGTCGACCTCGCGCATCCGGTCGGCCATATGGGCACGAGCCAGGGCTTCTGGGATGAGTTGCATCTCGCGGGTCCTGTTCTGACGCGAGGTGTTCGCGCCGGTGGTGATGAAGTCTTCGATGGCGGAGCCGGACGGCTGCTCGCTCGTGGTCTGCGGGGTCATGAGGGCCTGCTTCAGGGGGTCGCGCGTCAGGGGGCGGTCGATGGTTCCGGTGGTGTTCATGCCGAGACAACCGGGTTCTTGCGCGGACGGCCACGCGGCCGCTTGCGGGCGACGACGACACCCTGGACGAACAGCTCGCCACCCCAGACACCCCAGGGCTCGCGGCGCTCGACCGCTCCGGCGAGGCAGGCCTCGACCAGCGGACAGGTGCGGCAGAGCGACTTGGCGTACTCGACGTCGGCCGGGGACTCGGCGAAGAAGACCTCCGGGTCGTAGGTACGGCAGGCGACGGGTACGCCGAGGTTCTCGATGGCGTCGTCGAGCGCGGTGAGCGCGGTGAGGGGAGTCAAGGTGGAGTCCTCCGGGACTGCGGGCGGGGAGATCGTCTGGGTCTGCGGTACGGACGGGGCGTGCGCTTCGAGTTGCACGGTGGTTTTTTCCTCGTCTTGTTCGGCTAGTCGTTCCGGCCGGTCGGCCGGGTTCGGCTGGTACCTGTTCTTGCCAGTCCCGAGGCCCCTTCGCGCTGCCGTCCCCGGTCGGGGACAAACGAAAGGGCCGCGGATCCCGGGTGGGGTTCCGCGGCCCTGAAGGCGCCGGCCTGATCGTGCGATCAGGCTGGATCACTCCAGGGTTCGAGCCCGCGGAAGGCCCACATCAGGTGGTGCTGCGTCGTCTGCTTCGTCTGGTTTCCGGCACCGGCTGCCGCCGCAAAGCCGCCATAGGCATGCGCCTTGGCCTGGCCCGCTGCTACTGCCACCGGTGCCTGCACCGGTCGTTCGTTGCGCTCATTCACCCGGAGGGAGGCCAGGGCGACGGGGCTGACAGCGGAAATCGCGGACAGACCGGTACCCAGGACCGAGGGCGCAGAGGTGGCGAGAAGCAGGCAGGAGGAAGCGGCAACCGAGCGATCGGTCATTTTGGTGAAGGTCATGAAGCTGGTCACTGGTCTCGCCTCCTCTCGGCGTCTCGGGGACCCGGCCCGAGGGCCTGTCCCATGCGTATTCGGATAAGTACAGCACGAATCCGGGGCTTCGGAGAAGCCACCGTTTCCGTTGCTAAGAACCTATGGGGCTTCACAGGGCATGTGCAAACTATTTTTCCGACGAGTTTCTACGCGTCGTCCCCGGCACCGCTCTCAGGCTCTTCACCTGCGCAGATGGCCAGGACATCGGCCCCGAACCGGTCGAGCTTGCGACCACCCACACCGGAGATCATCGACAGCTCGCCCTCCTCGGTGGGCGCGGCCTCCGCGATCGCCATCAGCGTCTTGTCCGTGAAGACGCAGTAGGCGGGCTGGCCCAGCTCCTTCGCCTGGCCCGCGCGCCAGTCCCGCAGCCGCTCGTAGAGGCCTTCGTCCATGTCGGACGGGCAGTCCTCGCACCTCATCAGTTTGATCTCGCCGGCCTCGGTCAGGGTCTTGCCGCAGACCCGGCACAGCGCGGGCCCGCGGCGGCCCCGCTTGCGGGCTCCGCGCTCGGCGACGGCTCCCGCCGCCCGGCTCGCGGCGCCCGAGGAGCCCGGCCGCAGCCCGCTCAGGAAGCGGCTGGGCCTGCGGGCGGCCCGGCCGCCCGGAGCCCGCGACAGGGACCAGGAGAGCGTCAGGTGCACCCGCGCCCGGGTGACCCCGACGTAGAGCAGCCGGCGCTCCTCCTCCACCTGCTCGTCGGTCTTGGCGTAGGTGATCGGCATCATGCCGTCGGTGAGGCCGACGAGGAAGACGGCATCCCACTCCAGGCCCTTGGCCGCGTGCAGCGAGGCGAGGGTGACGCCCTGGACGGTCGGTGCGTGCTGGGCGGCCATCCGCTCGTCCAGCTCGATCGTGAGGTCGGCCAGGGTGGCGCCGGGCCGGCCGCGGCCGAAGTCCTCGGCGAGGCGGACCAGCGCGGCCAGGGATTCCCACTGGTCGCGCACGGCGCCGGAGCCGGCGGGCGGCTCGGTGGTCCAGCCGTGGGAGCTGAGCACGGCGCGGACTTGGGAGGCCATCCCGACGACCTCGTCGAGCAGCGGGTCGTTCCCCCCGGAGCGCGCGGCGCCCTTCAGGGTGAGCATCGCCCGCTTGACCTCGGGGCGCTCGAAGAAACGCTCCGCCCCGCGCAGCTGGTAGGGCACGCCGGCGTCCGCGAGGGCCTGCTCGTAGACCTCGGACTGGGCGTTGATGCGGTAGAGCACGGCGATCTCGCCCGCCGGGACGCCCGCGGCGATCAGGTCCCGGATCCGGCCCGCCACGCCTTCCGCTTCGGCGGGCTCGTCCGGGTATTCGGCATAGACCGGGTCGGGGCCCGTCTCGCGCTGGGAGATCAGCTCCAGGCGGTGCTCGGCGGCCCGGCCGCGGGCCTGGTTCAGCAGGCCGTTGGCCAGGTGCACCACTTGGGGGGTGGAGCGGTAGTCACGGACCAGTTTGACCACGGTGGCCTGCGGATACCGGCTGCGGAAGCTCAGCAGATGGTCCGGGGTGGCACCGGTGAAGGAGTAGATGGTCTGGCTGGCGTCGCCGACGACGCACAGGCTGTCCCGGTCGCCGAGCCACAGCTCCAGCAGGCGCTGCTGGAGGGGGCTGACGTCCTGGTACTCGTCGACCACGAAGTGCTGGTACTGGCTCCGGATCTGGTCGGCGATGTCGTGGCGGTCCTGGAGGATGCCGACGGTGAGCAGCAGGACGTCCTCGAAGTCGATCACCGAGCGGTCGCGCTTGAGCTGCTCGTACGTGCCGTAGATCTGCGCGATTTCAGCCATGTCGCGGGGGGCTTCGCGGCCCGCCTTGAGGGCGGCCGCCGGATAGTCGGCGGGGACGGTCTGGGTGACCTTGGCCCACTCGATCTCGCCGGTGACATCGCGCAGCTCATTGCGGTCGAGCCGGACGCGGCAGCGCGCGCCGGCCTCGGCCACGAGCTGGATCTTGCGTTCGACCAGGCGGGGGACCTCGCCGCCGATGGCCTTGGGCCAGAAGTACTGCAGCTGGCGCAGGGCCGCGGAGTGGAAGGTCCGCGCCTGGACGCCGCCCGCGCCGAGGGTGCGCAGCCGCCCGCGCATCTCGCCGGCCGCGCGATTGGTGAACGTGACGGCGAGCACACTGGTCGGCATCAGCTGGCCGGATCGCACCCCGTAGGCGATGCGGTGGGTGATGGCCCGCGTCTTGCCCGTACCGGCGCCGGCCAGCACGCACACCGGCCCGCTCAGGGTCGTGGCGACCTCGCGCTGCTCCGGGTCCAGGCCCAGGAGCACCGCGTCGGCCGACTCGGCGGCGTCCGGGAAGGATGAGGAGTGCGTTGCTGCTGTCACCCCGCCATGCTGCCAGGTCCGGTGGGTCGGACGAGAAACGTGTCCACAGGCGGGGGGCGCCGGTCGTACGAATGCGGCGCGGGCCCGGCGACGGCCCGCCTTGGCCTCCCGGGAATGGGCTGGCACCCTCGTACGTTCGAGTACTCGGACCTACCGAGGCTCCACCAAGGCTCCGCCCAGACCCCCAGAGGAGAGTTCCCGCCATGCAGGACAAGGGTTCCGTGACGATGTACAGCACCACGTGGTGCGGCTACTGCCGCCGGCTGAAGAGCCAGCTGGACCGGGAAGGCATCGCCTACACCGAGATCAACATCGAGCAGGACCCGACGTCGGCCGCCTTCGTCGAGAAGGCCAACGGCGGCAACCAGACCGTCCCCACGGTCCTGGTAATTTCCTCCGGTGGCACTGAGGCAGTCATGACGAACCCGAGCCTCGCGCAGGTCAAGCAGGCCCTGGCCGTCTGACCCGATCCCCCTCCTTACATACAGAGTGGCCCCCGCTTCGGCGGGGGCCTTCTGCATTCACGCGACTACTCAGGGGCGCGGGAGTACTGCTCAAGCGCAGCCTTCGACGTGGACCGGTCCACTAGCCGCAGCTCCCACGGTCCCGTGTTCACGTCAAAGTCCTTCCCGAACCCGACCCACTTCCCGGCCATGCGTCGGCCGGTCGGCTCGACCAGGAGCTGAATCGCTCCGTGGTACCTGGCGCCGTTGTAGTAGCCGTCCGATGCGGTCTGCTCGACCCACGACCCGGTGACGACGTTCCGATCAACGGTGAGGTCCAGCGTGAGCGGGCTGTCCGGGTTGCTGCTCGCTCCGGGGAGGCTCTGAGCGGTCAGCCGGTTCCCGTGCTGGACGATCACTACGTAGTGCTTGCCCTCGTACGTCTCGGCGCGGCTGGACGAGTAGAACTCGTACCGGCTGAGCCATACCCCCGAGAACGTCTCGGCGGTCGCCTGTGCGGCTACCTGAGCACCTACAGCGGCGGAGGTGACTCCGCCTGTCCCTGCGTCCATGTCATGCCCTCCTGACCCGTCTGTGTGGACTCTCGCCATCGGTACCGGCAAGGAGAACCCGAGGGCCTCGACCGGACGACCCGTGACCCGCTCTAACGCCCTGGCGTACACGCTGCGGGGTGTCTTGCTCGTACCCGACTCCCAGCGCTGTACCAGTCGCTTCGAAGCTTCGTTGGGTTCTCCTAGGTCTGTGCCTGCCTGCCTGATGGCCTTGGCAAAGTCGTCTTGGCTCATCCGCAGGCCGATACGCACGGCCCGCAGCACATCATTCGGCACCACGGCGGTCGTCGTCATGACGTCAAAGCTAGACCGAACTCACGCCCAATGACACCCAATTGACGCCCTCCGGGGTGTCATTGACGCCCCTCCGAGTGACGCCCCGACGACGCCTCTTCCGTCGTCGCTCCGACGCGGCCCCGAGCGGGAGCATCAGCGCACATCAGGGAACGACACGGCGAGGGGACGGCAAGGCACATGACGAGTCCGACCGACTACCAGACGGCGCCGATAGAGCTGCCGTTGCGGGTGACCCTCGAACCCGTACCCGTAGAGGGCTGCGATGTGTGCGCTGCACTGGACAAGCAGCGTTCTCGTCACCGGTTGATGCGGAACGGCAGCGGCGTGACCGACTGCAACATCGAGATCCGCAACCACCCCCACGCTGAGCGGAAGTGCTCGTGAGCGCTGTTCTCCGCTTCGTCACTCACCGGATCATCAGGCACCCCGGACACAAGCCGACCGTGGCCGCGCGGTGCCTGTGGGAGGCGTGCGAGTGGGCTGCCGACCCCGGCCCCGACCTTGCCGAGGTGGACCGGCAGTGCATGGCCCACACCGGCCGCCATGCGCAGCACACGAAGTTCCTCCGGTCGTTCGAGGACGTTGCCCTCGTGTCGCCCGTCAGCCCCTGACCCACAGTCCCCATCCCTTAACGGTTAAGGGGTGGTCTCGGAACGCTCACGCACCATCCGCAGGGACCGGCTACCGCCATCCCTTGACCAGGAAGGCACAGACGTGACGATCACGCAGTACAGCCCGACCGAGGTCCTGAACCTCATCAGCCCGGAGGTTCGGGCCCAGCTCATCAAGGACGTACGCAAGGACTGGCCGGAGCTGACCGACGATCTCGGCGAGCGCGGCGTGGACCAGATGGCGGCCTTCCTGGCCACCAGCACCGTGACGGACGAGCCGCTGACGCCCTCGCTCCGCGTGGACTCGCTCTGGCACAAGTTCCTCAACCGGAGTGTCCCCTACCTCGCCTTCTCGCGGGCCCTCGGCGTGGACTACATCCACCACGTCCCCGACGAGGACGAGGACGGCACAGACCCCGAGGCCGGACGCGCCGCCATTGCCGTGACGACGGCCGCGCTCCGTACGGCCGGGTTCACCGTGGACGCCGAGTTCTGGCCCAACGAGGGCGCGGCGGATTGCTCGCAGTGCCACGCTGGCTGCACCGACAGCCCGGTCGGCGGGAAGAAGTAGCTCCACCTAGTCGGCCAGCCGCCCGGTTCCCCATGCCGGGCGGCTGCGCCCGTGAACGAGAACGGAAGCGAAGTGTCTGACACCCGTAGCGCGGCCTGGGACGAGTACGCGCACAGCAAGCCCCAGAGGCGCCCGACGAACGCCCGGGGCGAGACCACGTGGTTCAACTGGACCCAGTACGCCGACCACGGGCCCGGGGCCGAAGTGCTGGCCTTGAAGCCAGGGGACAGCGTGCTCGACCTTGGGTGCGGGTCCGGCGGGAACGCCGCCCACCTCGCCACCCTCGGGATGAAGGCCGAAGGCGTCGACCTCTCCCCGAAGCAGCTCGCGAAGGCACGTGAACGGTGGCCCGACGCGGACGGGATGGAGCTGCACCAGGGCGACGCCCTGCACTACCTCGGGGAGACCTTCACGGTCTTCGATGCGATCTACAGCGTCTTCGGCGCTGCCTGGTTCACCGACCCGGGTCTACTGCTGCCGATCGTGCACGCGAACCTCAAGCCGGGCGGCGTGTTCGCCTTCTCCCAGCGGCCTCCTGTCGAAGGCTGCTACGGCTGTCAGGCGTCCTACATCCCCAAGGGCCCGGACGAAGACCCGGCCATCGTGAAGCGGTGGGACTACGAGCCCGACATCTGGTCTTCGCTTCTCAAGGAGTACGGGTTCCCCGAAGTGACCGCTACCGTCCTCCCTGCCTCGGAGACAGACAAGCGCTCCACAGGCACGCTGCTGGTCCGTGCCGTACGCGGTGAACAGGCTCAGCTGTTCTAGGGCCAATCGCCTTGGAAATTTCCATCGAAGTGACCAACAACCTGACTGGGGAAGTGACCACGCTCCCTCTCCCCTGGGGGGATCGGGAGCCTGGCCCAGGTCAAGCAGGCCCTCGCCGTCTGACCCGGCTGCCGGCACGCAGAATGGCCCCCGCTCCGGCGGGGGCCTTCTGCTGTCCGCCGTGCCCGGCCCCCGCCGCGGTGGGCGGGGTCAGGCGGTGGGCTTCGGGAGGGGGGTGCCGTACCAGAGTTCGATCAGGCGGGCCGCGATGGAGATGCCCGACGGGGGCAGGACCTCGCCGGCCTCGATCGCGCGGCGCAGGTCCTCGCGGGAGAACCAGCGGGCCTCCTGGATCTCCTCGCCGTCCACGGTGATCTCCGAGGAGGTCGCGCGGGCGTTGAAGCCCAGCATCAGGCTGGACGGGAAGGGCCAGGGCTGGCTGGCGACGTACTCGACCGTGCCGACCTTGACGCCCGCCTCCTCCCAGACCTCGCGGATCACCGACTGCTCGATGGCCTCGCCCGGCTCCACGAACCCGGCCAGGGTCGAGAAGCGGCCCTCCGGCCAGTGCACCTGGCGGCCCAGCAGCGCGCGGTCCTGGTCGTCGGTGACCAGCATGATCACGGCCGGGTCGGTGCGCGGGTAGTGCTCCGCGCCGCAGCCCGGGCAGCGCCGGATGTGGCCGGCGGCCGCGACCACCGTGCGCTCGCCGCAGCGGGAGCAGAAGCGGTGCATGCGCTGCCAGTTCTCCAGGGCCACGGCGTGCACCATCAGTCCGGCGTCGCGCGGGGAGAGCAGCATGCCCGCCTCGCGCAGGCCGGCCGGGCGGGCCGACTGGTCCATGCGCCCGGGCAGCGAGTCCTTCTGGAGCGCGAAGTACCGCACGCCGTCCTCGCCGGTGCCCAGGAAGTACCGGTGGGTCTCGGTGACCGGGGCCTCGAAGGCCGGGGTCATGACGATCTCCGTGCCCCCGTCCGGGGTGTCGTCGATCAGCACCTGGCCGCCGGAGACGACGAAGACGCGGGTCGACGGGTGGCTCCAGGCCGCCGCGAGCCAGGCCTCGTCGAGGCGGTGGTGCGCGGCGCGGTCGATGCCGCTGGGCGCGGTCAGCGAGACCGGCCGGTCGGCGGGCAGGCCGGCGTCTGCGGCCGCCGCGGCGACGGCGGCGTGCTCGGTCGAGATGCTCACTAGTACTTCCAACTCCCCCGGAGTGGTGGGACGGGCACAGGCAGGATCAGGGGTTCCAGGTTTCGGCGAGGTCGGCCCACAGGTAGGCGGTCGTTTCGACGCCCTTGAGCAGCAGGTCCAGCTCGACCTTCTCGTTCGGCGCATGCCAGCCGTCGGAGGGGACGGAGATCCCGAGGAAGAGCACGGGCGCGCCCAGCACGTCCTGGAGGTCCGCCGCCGGGCCCGAGCCGCCCTCGCGGGTGAAGCGGATCTTCTCCCCGAAGGCGCGCCCCATGGCCCGGACGACCGACCGCAGCGCCGGGTGGTCCAGCGGGGTCAGGCAGGGCCGGGTGGGGGCGCCCCAGACGATGGAGTGGCGGATCCCGTCGGGGACGCGGGCCGCGACCCAGTCCGTGACGGCCTTCTGGACCTCGTACGGGTCCTGGCCGGACACGAGCCGGAACGAGAGCTTCAGCTGGGCGGAGGCGGGGACGATGGTCTTCCCGCCGGGGCCCTGGTAGCCGCCGCCGATGCCGTTGACCTCGGCCGTCGGGCGGGCCCAGACCCGCTCCAGGGTGGAGTAGCCGGCCTCCCCCGAGGCCGCGTGGGACTTGGCCGTGCGCAGCCATTCGGCCTCGTCGAAGGGCAGCTCGGCGATCAGCGCGCGCTCGGCGTCCGTCAGGACGGCGATGTCGTCGTAGAACCCGGGGACGGTGACCCGCTCGTCGGCGTCGTGCAGCGCCGCGACCAGGCGGGCGGCCACGGTCGCCGGGTTGGGCACGGCGCCGCCGAAGGCACCGGAGTGGATGTCCTGGTCCGGCCCGTTCAGCTCGATCTCGCAGTCGGCGATGCCGCGCATGCCGGTGCAGACCGTCGGGGTGGTCTCCGACCACATGCCGGTGTCGGAGACGATCACGACGTCCGCGGCGAGGCGGGCGGCCTCGGCCTCGACGAGGGCGCGGAAGTGCGTCGAACCGGACTCCTCCTCGCCCTCGATCAGCAGCTTGAGGTGCACGGCGGGGGCGGAGGCGCCGGTGGCGGCGAGGTGGGCGCGTACGCCGAGGGTGTGGAAGAACACCTGGCCCTTGTCGTCGGCCGCGCCCCGCGCGTACATCCGGTTGCCCTTGATCACCGGCTCGAACGGCTCGGTGTGCCAGCCGTCGGCGAGCGCGGCGGGCTGTACGTCGTGGTGCCCGTAGACCAGGACGACCGGCGCGGCCGGGTCCTCGCTCGGCCACTCGGCGAAGACGGCCGGGGCGCCCGGGGTGGGCCAGATCTCGGCGACCGGGAAGCCGGTCTCCTTCAGCGACGACACCAGCCACCGCGCACTGCGCTCCACATCCTCCGCGTGCTCGGGCTGGGCCGAGACGGAGGGGATGCGCAGCCACTCGGCGAGGTCGTCGAGGAAGGCGGCGCGGTGCGTGTCGATGTAGGTGCGGACGACGCTGTCCGGGGTCTGACTCATACCCCCGAGCCTAACTGTCTGCCTGTTGGGCACGGTCCGTGTCCGATTTGCCTTGGAGGATCCGCTCAAGCCGGTCCCTGGTCGGGAGGTTCGCGGGCCGGATCACGCGGCCGCTGCGGACGTGCAGGAAGGCCACGGTGATCCGGTCGAGGGGGGTTCCGGTGGCTTCCGCCCAGGCCAGCCGGTAGACGGCGAGCTGGAGCGGATCGGCTTCGGCGGACCGGCCGGTCTTCCAGTCGACGATCTCGAACGAGCCGTCGTCGTTGCGGTAGACCGCGTCGATCCGGCCGCGGATGACCCGGCCCGCGAGGGTGAACTGGACGGGGACCTCCATCCGGTACGGGGTGCGGTCGGCGTACGGGCTGCGCTCGAAGGCGGCCTTGAGCGCGTCCAGGTCCCGCTCGTCGGCCACCTCCTGGTCGGATCCGGGCAGTTCGGTGACGGGGTCGAGCACGTCGAGCAGGGGGAGCGGCAGGTCGTCGAAGCGGGACTCCACCCAGGCGTGGAAGCGGGTGCCCTGGCGGGCGGCGGGCTGGGGGGGCTTGGGGAGGGGGCGGGCGAGGTCGCGTACGAAGCCGTCCTCGTCGGCTGCGAGGCGGAGCAGTTGGCTGGCGGAGAGGGTGGCGGGCAGGACGACATCGCGGACGGCCGCGCGGGAACGGCGCAGCTCGCCCTCCAGGGCGTCCAGGTCCCGGTCCCAGGAGGCCAGGGTTCGGGTCTCCTCCGGAGTGAGGGGGCTTCCCTGGGGGGCGGGGGGGCCGTCCTCGGGGTCGGGGGCGGCGTCCGGTGCGGGCGGGTGGGCGGGTGCGGCGTCCGGCGCGGGGGCCAGCCGGTGTACGGGTGCGGCTCGGGGACCCTGCGGGGCTTCGGGGCTCCGCCCCGGACCCCGCGCCTCGAACGCCGGCGAGGCTGGATGTGCCCCCGGAGGTGCCTCCGCGGACGGCGCGGCGGGGATCGCCTCGGCAGGGTCGTCCGGCCAGGGGGCGTCTTCCTCGTCCGGCCAGGGGTCCTCGCAGTCCGGGGGCCAGAGGTAGTCGCCCTCGGCTTCCGGGTCCGGGTCCGGTACGGGTTCGGGCTCGGGCGGGGCCGCGAGGTGGGCCGCCACCAGGGCCGCCGCGCGGCGGCGGAGGGCCAGGGAGGCCGGGTCCAGGGGGAGGGGCCAGGAGTGGTCCGGGGTGTCGTCGGTGGCCAGGGCCGGGTTCACGGCGTCCGGCTCGGGCTCCTCGGCCCAGGCCTCGATCTCGCCGAAACCGGCCGCGCAGTGCTCGTACAGCGCGGTCAGGAAGGAGGACGGGCCGCGGCGCTTCTTCTGGGTCGGGCCCCACCAGTGGCCGGAGGCCAGCAGCAGCGACCGGGGGCGGGTGAAGGTGACGTACCCGAGGCGCAGCTCCTCGGTGGCCTGGTGGGCGCGCAGCTGCGTCTTGAAATTCTTCAGACCGGCCGCGGTCCACTCCGGGTCGCCGGGCAGGGTCTCGGCATCGCCGCGCAGCGCGTGCGGGAGGACCTTCGCGTACGAGGTCCAGGACTCGCGGGAGCGCTCGCTCGGGAAGGCGCCCTTGTACAGCCCCGGGACGGCCACGACGTCCCACTCCAGGCCCTTGGACTTGTGGGCGGTCAGCACCTTCACCGTGTTCTCCCCGCCGGGGAGGGCGTGGTCGAGGCCCTTCTCGTACTGGGCGGCGGTGCGCAGGAAGCCGAGGAAGGCCAGCAGCGAGGCCTCGCCGTCGAGGGCGGCGAAACCGGCCGCCACGTCCATGAATCCGGACAGGGTCTCGCGGCGCCGGGCCGCCAGCGCGTGCGGGGACGCGGAGAGTTCGACATCGAGCCCGGTGGTGGCCAGCACCCGGTGCAGAACGTCCATCAGCGGGTCCGACAGGGACCGGCGCAGGTCGCGCAGCTCCTGGGCGAGGTGCGCGAAGCGGACCCGGGCCTCCGCGGAGAAGGGCAGCGCGTCCTGCTGCGGGGCGTCCCCGAGGAAGGTCTCCAGCGCGTCCGCGAGCGAGACGACCTCGGCCGGGTCGACCCCCTCGACGGCCGCGGCGAGCCGGTGGTCCGGATCGTCGCCCGCGGCCGGGGCGCGGGCCACCAGCAGCCGGGCCCGCTGTCCGAGCAGGGCCAGGTCGCGGGCGCCGATCCGCCAGCGCGGGCCGATCAGCAGCCGGACGAGGGAGGCGTTGGCGCCGGGGTCCTGGAGGACTTCGCAGACGGCGACCAGGTCGGCGACCTCCGGCAGGTGCAGCAGCCCGGACAGGCCCACGACCTCGACGGGGACGTCGCGGGCCACCAGCGCGCCCTGGATCGCGGCGAAGTCACCGGCGGAGCGGCACAGCACGGCGATCTCCCCCGGTTCCTTGCCGGTGCGCACCAGGTGGGCGATGGAGTCGGCGAGCCACTCCAGCTCCTGGGCGTGCGTCTCCAGCAGCGCGCAGCGCACGAACCCGTCGCGCTCGGCGCCCGGCGCGGGGCGCAGGGCCTCCACCCCCTCGTGGAGGGCGCGCAGCGGCGCGGCCAGGCCGTTGGCCAGGTCGAGGAGGCGGCCGCCGCTGCGCCGGTTCTCGCTGAGGGAGAGCCGGGCGGCGGGGGCGCCGTCGGTGTGCGGGAAGTGCTCCGGGAAGTCGTCGAGGTTGGCGACGGAGGCGCCGCGCCAGCCGTAGATGGCCTGGCAGGGGTCGCCGACGGCGGTCACGGCGTGGCCGGTGCCGGCGCCGAAGAGGCCGGAGAGCAGCAGCCGCTGGGCGACCGAGGTGTCCTGGTACTCGTCGAGCAGGACGACGCGGAACTCGTCCCGCAGCAGGGCGCCGACCTCGGGCCGGGTGGTCGCGAGCTGCGCGGAGCGGGCTATCTGGTCGCTGAAGTCGAGGAGGTCGCGGGAGGCCTTGGCGGCGCGGTAGCGGCCGACCAGCTCCAGCAGTTCGAGCCGGCCGCGGGCGGCCTCGGGGACCTTGCGGAGGTCTTCGTTGCCGAGCTTCACGTCCGCGAGGGCGTCGAGCAGGGCGGTGTCGTACGCCCGCAGCGTGGCTGGGTCGACCAGGTGCTCGGACAGCTCGCTGTCCAGCGCGAGCAGGTCGCTGACCAGGTCGGGGACGGACTTGGTGAGCGAGGGGTAGGGGCCGGGCGCCTCGCGCAGCACGCGGGCGGCGAGCTGGAAGCGGGTGGCGTCGGCGAGCAGCCGGGAGCTGGGCTCCAGCCCGATGCGCATCCCGTGGTCCTTGAGGAGCTGCCCGGCGAAGGAGTGGTAGGTGGAGATCCGGGGCTCGCCCCCGGCGGTGTCGTCGGCCGGGGAGGGGTCGGGGTCGCTGATGCCGGCCCGCGCGAGAGCCGTCCGTACGCGCTCGGCCAGCTCGCCCGCGGCCTTGTTGGTGAAGGTCAGGCCGAGGACCTGCTCGGGCGCGACCGTGCCCGTGCCGACCAGCCAGACCACGCGCGCGGCCATCACCGTCGTCTTGCCGGAGCCGGCGCCCGCGACGATCACCTGGGGGGCGGGCGGCGCGGTGACGCAGGCCAGCTGTTCGGGCGTGAAGGGGATACCGAGGAGCTGCTTGAGCTGTTCGGGGTCGGTGAGGACGGCCTTGCGCGCGGACACGTGAAAAGGCTAGCGGGCCGCACCGACACCGCCGACCGGCCGCGGGGGGGGGCTGGTGCGAGTGCGGGTGCTGGTCGGGGGCCCTGCGGGGCTTCGGGGCTCCGCCCCGGACCCCGCGCCTCAAACGCCGGCGGGGCTGGATGCGCGGGGTCGGGGCTACTCCACGGTCTGGCGGCCCTCGGGGCGGGCGCTGCAGGCCGCGCGGAAGGAGCAGCGGGAGCAGTGGTCGCCGGTGGCGGGGGCGAACCGTTCGTCCAGGACCCGGCCCGCGGCGGTGGCCAGCAGGCCGCCGACCCAGTCGCCCGCGGGGCCGCCGCCGAGCGGCTGCTGGGCCTGCACCTTGGGGACCTCGTCGCCGCCGTCCTTCTTCGCGGCGCCCTGGCGCAGCTGGACGAGCTCGGCGCCGCCGGGCTCGGGGCGGCGGCCGTCGAAGACCTCGTCGAGCGCGCCCTCGCGCACGGCGAGCTGGTAGACGGCGAGCTGCGGGTGGCGGGCGACCTCCTCGCGGGTGGGGGCTGCCTTGCCGGTCTTGAAGTCGACGACGTACGCCCGGCCCTGCGCGTCGGTCTCGACGCGGTCCATGGAGCCGCGGATGCGGACCTCGTACTCGCCGGCGTCGAGGGTGACGTCGAAGTCGTGCTCGGTGGCCACGGCGGTGCGGCCGCCGCGGTCGGAGTTGTGCCAGCGGATGAACCGCTCCAGGGCGGCCCGGGCGTTCTCCTTCTCCTGGCGGGACTTCCAGGGCGCGTCGAAGGCGAGCGCGTCCCACACCGAGTCGAGCCGCTCCATGAGGACGGCCAGGTCGGCGGGGGTACGTCCGGACGCGACCTCGTCGGCGAGGACGTGGACGACGTTGCCGAAGCCCTGGGCGGCCGTGGAGGGAGCGTCGGCCTTGACCTCGCGTCCTAGGAACCACTGGAGGGAGCAGGTGTTGGCCAGCTGGTCCAGGGCGCTGCCGGACAGGGCGACGGGGCGGTCCCGGTCGCGCAGCGGAGCCGTGGCCCGGGTGGGCTCGTACAGGCCCCACCAGCGCTGCGGGTGCGCGGCCGGTACGAGCGGGCGGTCCTCGTCGTCGGTGAGCGCGGCGAGCCGGGCGAGGCGGCGGGCGGCGGCGTCGCGCAGGGCCTCGGAGACGTCCGGGTCGACGGTGGTGGCGCGCAGCTCGGCGACCAGTGCCGGGACGGCGAGGGGGCGGCGGGGGCGGCCGGTGACGTCCTTCGGGGTGACGCCGAGTTCGGTGAGGAAGCGGGAGGGCTGGTCGCCGTCCTCGGCGGGGGCCTTGACGGCGGTGACGACGAGGCGCTCGCGGGCGCGGGTGGCGGCGACGTAGAAGAGGCGGCGTTCCTCGGCGAGGAGGGCGCCGGGGGTCAGCGGCTCGGCGAGGCCGTCGCGGCCGATCCTGTCCGCCTCCAGGAGGGAGCCGCGGCGGCGCAGGTCCGGCCAGAGGCCTTCCTGGACCCCGGCGACGACGACGAGGCCCCACTCCAGGCCCTTGGAGCGGTGCACGGTCATGAGCCGGACCGCCTCGGGGCGGGTGGCGCGGTGGCTGAGGGTGTCGGCCGCGATGTCCTCGGCCTCGAGCTGTTCGAGGAAGTTGAGGGCGCCGCGGCCGCCGGTACGTTCTTCCGCGCGGGCGGCGGTGTCGAAGAGGGCGCAGACCGCGTCGAGGTCGCGGTCGGCGTTGCGGCCCGCGGCGCCGCCGCGGCGGGCGCCGCGCTCCAGGCGCTGCGGCCAGGGGGTGCCGTCCCAGAGGATCCACAGGGCCTCCTCGGCGGTGCCGCCGCCCTGGAGGAGCTCGCGGGCCTTGCGCAGGAGGGTGCCGAGACGCTGGGCGCCGCGGGCGTAGGCGGGGTCGTGGGTGGTGAGGCGTTCCGGCTCGGCGAGGGCGCGGGCCAGCAGTACGTCGGAGGGTGCGGGCACCTTGACGCCCGCGGCGCGCTCCTCGTCGCGCAGGGCCCGGCCGAGGCGGCGCAGGTCGGTGGCGTCCATCCCGCCGAGCGGCGAGGTCAACAGCCCGATGGCGGCCTCGACCCCGACCCAGCCGGGGTCGACGGGGGCCGATGCCTCCGGCCCGGCCGGGGGGAGGCCGGGCTCCGCGGGGTCCTGGGCCACAGCGCCACCCTGCGGGACCGTACCCGCCACCGGCGGCGCCTCACACGCCGGCGAGGCCGAATGCGCTCCCGCCGGGGCCGCATCCGGCTCGCCGGGCGGGGCCGCATCTCCAGCCGGGGCCGCACCCAGCTCTCCGGCCGGGGCCATCTCCGGCCCCGCCGGCGATCGAGGTGCCGCCGGAGGCACCACGGCTCCCGCCGGGGCTGCCGTCGCGGCCGCCGGGGTGGCTGCTGCGCGGAGGGCGGTGAGGAGGGGAGTTACGGCTGGTTCGTGGCGGAGGGGGGTGTCCGCGCCGTCCGTTTCGGCGGGGACGCCCGCCGCGATCAGGGCGCGCCGCATCTGCGGCAGGGTGCGGCCGCCGGCGCGGACCAGGACGGCCATGTCCTGCCACGGCACCCCGTCCTCGAGGTGCGCCCGGCGCAGGATGTCGGCGATGTTCTCCAGCTCGGTGGCGGCGGTCGGGTAGGTGTGGACCTCCACGCGCCCACCCTCCCGCGTCGCCCGCAGCTCCCGGTGCGCACGCACCGCGGCGGCCGGCAGTCGGGTCATCGGCATCCGGGTGGCGAGCAGCCGGGTGGCCGCGAGGAGGCCCGCGCCGGAGCGCCGGGACACGGTCAGGGACCGGATCTGGGCCCCGGGGAAGACCGAGGCGAAGTCCAGGATGCCGTTGACGTCACCGCCGCGGAACGCGTAGATCGACTGGTCCGGATCGCCGAAGGCGACCAGCGTGCCGGCGGGCCCGTTCAGCGCGCGCAGCAGCCGCACCTGGGACGCGTCGGTGTCCTGGTACTCGTCGACGTAGATCGCGTCGTACGCCGCGGACAGCGCCGGGGTGCGCTCCGCCAGCAGCACCGCCCGGTGCAGGAGTTCGGCGTAGTCCAGCGTCCCCTGCATGTCCAGGACGTCGAGGTACTCGGAGAGGAAGGCGGCGGCCGCCTTCCAGTCGGGCCGTCCGGTCCGGGAGGCGAAGGCGTCCAGCGCGGCGGGCCCCAGGCCCAGCTCGCGGGAGCGGGCGAGCACCGCGCGCACCTCGTCCGCGAATCCGCGCGTGGTGAGCGCGGCCCGCAGGTCGTCGGGCCACTGGATCGACTTCAGCGCGCGCTGGCCCTCGAGCAGGGCCCGTACGGTCACGTCCTGCTCGGGGCCGGACAGCAGCCGCAGCGGTTCGGTGAAGAGCTCGCTGTCCTGGTGGGCGCGGACCAGGCCGTAGCAGAAGGAGTGGAAGGTGGTGGCCTGCGGAGCGCGCGCCCCGCCGAGCCGGAGCGCGGCCCGGTCGCGCAGCTCCACCGCCGCCTTGCGGCTGAAGGTGAGGACGAGGATGCGCGCGGGGTCGGCTCCGGCCTCGACCCGGGCCGCGACCGCCTCGACCAGCGTCGTCGTCTTCCCGGTGCCCGGTCCGGCGAGGACGAGCAGCGGTCCCGAAGTGTGGTCAACCACGGCCTGCTGCGCTGCGTCCAGGACAGGGGGATCCAGCCGCGCCGGTCCGCCGCGGACCAGCCGGTACGCGTGCGGGGCCCGCGTACGACGGTCCGAAGGAGAGCTGATCACGTGGGGTGCCGGTCCTGGTGGGTCTGGGTTCCCGGCCGCGCGGTGCGGGTTCCGGGGCTGAGGCGAAGGCTCAACGCTACGCCAAGCGGGGGCGCCCGCGCAGTCGCCCCGGGGCCCCCGCGTCCCCCGTACGGGCCTTCGAGCGCCCACCCGGGCGTCCGATGGCCGAAGCTGGCAGGTGTGACCCTGCACACGTCCGCGAAGCGGCCCGGGGCGAGGCCCCGGCCGCTGCCCGGAGCGTGGCCCGCGGCGGCGCCGGAGCGCGCGCCGGACCGGACGTCAACCATCCGCCGCCCGGTGTCCGTCCCAGCGCGCGCGTTTCATGTCGAGGCGCGGTACGTGCCCGGCGGCGGCCCGGGACGCCTCGCGCAGCGGCGTGCCCTCGTCCCGGTACCGCGCCAGCGCGCGCAGTTCGCTGCCGGGCAGCAGGACGCCGTCCGAGCGGACCACGCGCCACCACGGGACCGGGCCGCCGTACAGCGCCATGACGCGCCCGACCTGGCGCGGACCGCCTTCGCCGAGCCATTCCGCGACGTCCCCGTAGGTCATCACCCGGCCGGGGGGAATCTCCTCGGCGACCGCGAGGACTCGTTCCGCGTACTCGGGCAGCTCCGGTTCATCGGTCATGCGGCACATGGTGCCGCACCCCGTCGGCGGCGTTGCGAAATGGTTCGTTCCGCCGGGACGCGCACCCTGCTGCCTCGCGCCCCCGCTCCGCCGTGCCACCATCTTGCGGGCGGTGACAGGTGATACGTGATCAAGAAGATACGGATGTGACGGCGAAGGAGCAGGGTGTGAGCCCTCCCGAGAGCAGTCCGGAAGGCACCCCGGGGCCCACCGGATCCCCGGGCCTCCCCGGGCCGGGCCCCGGCGCCGGGCGCGCGAAGGCGGACGGCACGGCGCGAGCGGACGGCGCCGCCGCTCCCGCACGCCCGCACGCCCCCGCTCCGGAGGCGGTCGCCGGACCCACCGGCACCAGCCCGTCGGACCTCGCGGACCTCGCGGACCACGCGGACCACGCGGACCACGCGGAGAGCACCCACACCGCGCACACCGCCGACCGCGTCGAGGTCGACGAGCCCCTGCTCGCCGCCCGCGTCCACCGGCCCTCCGACCTGGTCCGGCTGCTCGTCGGCATCCTCGGCATCGCCGTCGTCCTCGGCATCGCGGCCTTCGCGCACGGCACGACCGTCGGCCTCGAAGCGGACATCAACAAGGGCACCGGCCAGGCACCCGACCTGCTGATCAAGGTCGCCGGACTGGTGTCGAGCATCGCGATCCTGCTGGTGCCGGTCGCCTTCGCCATCGAGCGGCTGATCAAACGCGACGGTCTGCGCATCGCGGACGGCGTGCTCGCCGCGGTGCTCGCGCACGGCGTCACCCTCGCCATCGACCTCTGGGTCTCGCGCGCCGCCTCGGGCACCATCCAGGAGGCCCTGACCCGCCCCACCGGCATCGGCGAGGTCCTCACCGATCCCGTGCACGGCTATCTGGCGCCCGTCATCGCGTACATGACCGCCGTCGGGATGACCCGCAGACCCCGCTGGCGAGTGGCGCTGTGGGCCGTGCTGCTCCTCGACGCCTTCGCGATGCTCGTCGGCGGGTACACCACCCCCTTCTCGATCATCCTGACCGTGCTCATCGGCTGGACCGTCGCCTACGGCACGCTGTACGCCGTCGGCTCCCCCAACGTCCGCCCCACCGGCCAGAACCTGCTCGCGGGCCTGCGCCGGGTCGGCTTCCAGCCGGTCAGCGCGACCCGGGCGGAGGTGCCGGAGAGCCCGGAGGGCAAGGAGTCCTCGGAGCAGAACGACCGCGGCCGCCGCTACCACGTCACCCTGGCGGACGGCCCGCCGCTGGACGTCACGGTCGTGGACCGCGAGCAGCAGGCCCAGGGCTTCTTCTACCGGGTCTGGCGCCGGCTCACCCTGCGCGGGATCACCACCCGGCGGAGCCTGCAGTCGCTGCGGCAGGCGCTGGAGCAGGAGGCGCTGCTCGCGTACGCCGCGATCGCCGCCGGGGCGAACGCGCCCAAGCTGATCGCCACCTCCGAGCTCGGCCCGGATGCCGTGATGCTCGTGTACGAGCACCTGGGCGGCCGCACCCTGGACTCGCTCGCCGACGAGGAGATCACCGACGAGCTGAGCCGCAACGCCTGGGAGCAGGTCCGGGCCCTGCAGTCGCGGCGGATCGCGCACCGGCGGCTGACCGGTGACGCCCTCGTGGTGGATCGTTTTGGCAATGTCATCCTGACCGACCTGCGCGGCGGTGAGATCGCGGCCGGTGACCTGGTGCTGCGGATGGACATCGCGCAGCTGCTGACCACCATCGGCCTGCGGGTCGGCGCGGAGCGGTCGGTGGCCTCGGCGCTGCGGGTGCTGGGCCCGGACGCGGTCGCGGACTGTCTGCCGCTGCTCCAGCCGATCGCGCTGAGCCGCTCCACCCGGGCGACGCTGCGCAGGCTGGCGCGCGAGCGCTCGACCCGCGAGCGGGAGGCCGTACTGGAGACCTCGCGGCTGGCGAAGGCGCAGCGGGAGGCCGAGCGCGAGGCCGACGCGGCCGCGCGGCGTTCCTCCAAGGCCGAGTCCAAGGCGGAGTCGAAGGCGGAGCGCAAGGCCGAGAAGCGGGCGCTGGACGACGCCCTCGACGAGGCGCTGGAAGAGGACCTGCTCAGCCAGATCCGTCAGCAGGTGCTGCTGATCCGTCCGCTGGCGCCGGTGGAACCGGCCCGGCTGGAACGGATCAGGCCGCGCACGCTGGTGTCCTTCATCGCGGGCGCGGTGGCCGCGTACTTCCTGCTCTCCCAGCTCACCCAGGTCGACTTCGCGACGGCCTTCGGGCAGGCGCGGTGGGGCTGGGTCGGGGTGGTCCTGGCGTTCTCGGCGCTGACGTACTTCGCCGCCGCGATGAGCCTGCTCGGGTTCGTGCCGGAGCGGGTGCCGTTCCTGCGGACGGTGTGCGCCCAGCTGGCCGGGTCGTTCGTGAAGCTGGTCGCTCCGGCGGCGGTGGGCGGCGTCGCGCTGAACACGCGCTTCCTGCAGCGGTCGGGCGTACGGCCGGGGCTGGCGGTGGCGAGCGTCGGCGCGTCGCAGCTGTTCGGGCTGGCGAGCCACATCCTGCTGCTGCTGTCCTTCGGCTATCTGACCGGGACCGAGAACACCACGCAGATGACCCCGTCCCGGGCCGTCATCGCGGGGCTGTTGACGGTGGCGGTGCTGGTGCTGGTGGTGACGGCGATCCCGTTCCTGCGGAAGTTCGTGGCGACCCGGGTACGAGCGCTGTTCGCCGGGGTCGTGCCGCGCATGCTGGACATCCTCCAGCGGCCGCAGAAGCTGGTCACGGGCATCGGCGGCATGCTGCTGCTGACCGCCTGCTTCGTGATGTGCCTGGACGCCTCGATCCGCGCCTTCGGCGGGGGCGACGCGCTGAGCCTGGCGAGCATCGCGGTGGTCTTCCTCGCGGGCAACGCGCTGGGGTCGGCCGCGCCGACGCCGGGTGGTGTGGGCGCGGTGGAGACGACACTGACGCTCGGGCTGATCGCGGCCGGTCTGGAGAAGGAGATCGCGATCTCGGCGGTGCTGTTGTTCCGGCTGTGCACGTTCTGGATGCCGGTGCTGCCGGGGTGGATTTCGTTCAACTACTTGACGCGCAAGGAAGCCATCTAGTTCCGGCGGCGGGCGGGGGGAGCACGCAGCCCGCCCCCGGCCACATCCAGCCGGCCGCGGGCCAGTCCAGCCCGCCCGGCGATCGAGGGCCCGCCGGAGGCACCTCGAGCGGCGGCCGGCCGCGAACCGTGCGGCCTCCGGCGGCGCCTCAAACGCCGGCGAGGCTGGACTTGCGGCGCGCACGACCTCGCCGCGAGACGCGTCCTGCGCGAACGGTCCCGCGCGCGACCCGCCTCGGCCGCAGGCACAACCAGCCAGCCGCAGGCCAATCCAGCCCGCCCGGCGATTGAGGGCCCGCCGGAGGCACCTCGAGCGGCGGCCGGCCGCGGACCGTGCGGCCTCCGGAGGCGCCTCAAACGCCGGCGAGGCTGGACTTGCTGACCGCGGGCACAACCAGCCGGCCGCGGGCCAATCCAGCCCGCCCGGCGATTGAGGGCCCGCCCGAGGCACCTCGAGCGGCGGCCGGCCGCGGACCGTGGGGCCTTCGGCGGCGAGGGGGGTCAACCGGGCAGGAGGAGGGTGGTCAGGAGGAGGGCTGAGGCGGTCAGTTCCAGGGCGCCGATCACTGGGGGTTTCAGGGCTCGGCCCGGGAGGAGGGCGGCGCGGGTCAGGTAGAGGGTGAAGGGGAGCGCCAGCCAGGGGCCGAGGCAGGTGGCCGCGGCCAGGGCCGCCGCGTGGAAGGCCACCGAGGCGCGCCGGTGGGCGGGCGAGTTCCGCTCCCGGATCATCGTCTTCACGTACAGGACCGTGCCGCCGAAGTAGAGCAGACAGGCCAGCGCCGGCCGCAGGCCCTCGCCGAGGCCGCCCCCGCCGAGCCGCAGCGCCACCAGGAGCATCGCGCAGGCGGGCACCACCGCCGCCAGGCCGTTCCACAGCGCGCGCTCGCGGTTGCGGCGGGCGGCGTACGTGTTCACGGCGACGAAGGGCGCGGCCGCGGCCCCCGCCCCCAGCAGCCACGGGTGCAGGACGGCGAGCGGCAGGGCGAGCGCCGCGCAGGCCGCCCCGAAGACGAGTCCCGGCCGGACGTGCCGGGCCGCGGCGCGCGGGCTGCGCGAAAGGCGCCGCAGCCGGAGCCACTGCTGGCCGTGGAAGGCCGCGGCGTAGCCGGACAGCCAGGCACCGAAGAGCGCCGCGTGCGCCGGACCGGGGCGCGGCGCGAGCAGGACGCCCGCGAGGAACGGCACGGCGAGCATCGCCCAGGCGCCGTGCTGATCGGGGATCCAGCGCCGGACCCACGAGCGACCCGGCCGCCGGGGCCGCGCGGGCCGCCCCGGCCCGCTCAGGGTTCCGGTTTCCCGGCGCACGGGCCGTCCACAGTCCACAGGGGATCCGTCCACCATCCGAAAGGGAATTGATTCGCGTCATTGACCCGCGCCGCCGGTGCGTTGACGTCGAGTAAATCGGCGCCCTTCCAGAATGCGCCCCATGGGCCCGCGAAACTCCGGCAATTGGTCACCCGGCTCCGGGACCTTTGTCATCGGTTCCGGCCATCGCGGCGGCGTACGGTCGTTCGGGGATTCGGATTTGCGAGGGCCTGGAGGTCGCGTTGCAGAAGCATCAGGGTGCCGCCGAACAGTTGGTGAGAGCGGGCAGCTTCTTCAGCCGGGCCGAGGTCTCGGACGACCTGCGGACGGTCCACCGGACCGGCGGGCGGGCCGCGGAGGCCTTCTACCGCGACCGCTGGAGCCACGACAAGGTCGTGTACTCCACGCACGGCGTGAACTGCACGGGTTCGTGCCGCTGGAAGGTCTACGTCAAGGACGGGATCATCACCTGGGAGACCCAGGCCACCGACTACCCCTCGGTGGGCCCGGACCGTCCGGAGTACGAGCCGCGCGGCTGCCCCCGCGGCGCCTCCTTCTCCTGGTACTCCTACTCGCCCACCCGGGTCCGCTACCCGTACGTCCGCGGCACGCTGCTGGAGATGTACCGGGAGGCCAAGGCACGCCTCGGCGACCCCGTCGAGGCCTGGGCGGACATCCAGTCCGACCCCGGGCGCCGGCGCGCGTACCAGAAGGCGCGCGGCAAGGGCGGTCTGGTCCGCGCGACCTGGGAGGAGGCGACCGAGCTGGTCGCCGCCGCCCATGTGCACACCATCAAGGAGCACGGCCCGGACCGGGTCGCGGGCTTCTCGCCGATCCCGGCGATGTCGATGGCCTCGCACGCGGCGGGCGCCCGCTTCCACTCCCTCATCGGCGCGCCGATGCTGAGCTTCTACGACTGGTACGCCGACCTGCCGGTGGCCTCGCCGCAGGTCTTCGGCGACCAGACGGACGTGCCGGAGTCCGGTGACTGGTGGGACGCGGCCTACCTGATGATGTGGGGCTCCAACGTTCCGGTCACCCGCACCCCGGACGCCCATTGGATGACCGAGGCCCGTTACCGCGGCCAGAAGGTCGTGACCGTCTCTCCCGATTACGCGGACAACACCAAATTCGCCGACGAATGGATGCACCCGCACCCCGGGACGGACGGCGCGCTGGCCCTCGCGATGGGCCACGTCATCCTCAAGGAATTCTTCGTCGACAAGCAGACGCCGTTCTTCACGGATTACGTCCGCCAGTTCACCGATCTCCCGTTCCTGGTCTCCTTGCGGCAAACGGAACAGGGGCTGGTGCCGGGCAAGTTCGTCACGGCCGCCGATCTCGGGCACGACACCGAGAACGCGCGGTGGAAGACGGTGCTCATCGACGACGTCACCGGCGAGCCGGTGGTGCCGAACGGCACCCTCGGCCACCGCTGGGGCAAGAACGAGCAGCCGGAGTGGAACCTCGAACTGGGCGCTGTCGTACCCCGGCTGACGCTGTACGACGCGGCCGACGGGAGCCCCGAGAGCGTCGCGGTCACGCTGCCCCGCTTCGAGGACGACGAGCGCGGCGGGGTCATCCGGCGCGGTGTGCCCGTACGCCGCCTCGGGGACCGGCTGGTCACCACGGTCTTCGACCTGATGCTCGCGCAGTACGGGGTGGCCCGCGCGGGCCTGCCCGGCGAGTGGCCCGACTCGTACGAGGACGCGAGCCGGCCGGGCACCCCCGGCTGGCAGGAGTCGCTGACCTCGGTCCCTGCCGCCCAGGCCGTGCGGGTGGCCCGGGAGTTCGCCGAGACCGCCGAGCGCTCCCGGGGCCGCTGCATGATCCTGATGGGCGCGGGCACGAACCACTGGTTCCACTCCGAGACCATCTACCGGTCCTTCCTCGCGCTGCTCACCCTCACCGGCTGCCAGGGCCGCAACGGCGGCGGCTGGGGGCATTACGTCGGCCAGGAGAAGTGCCGCCCGGTCACCGGCTGGGCCACCCTCGCGGCGGCCTCCGACTGGTCGCGCCCGCCGCGCCAGATGATCGGCGCCGCCTGGTTCTACCTGCACACCGACCAGTGGCGCTACGACACCCTGCCCGCCGAGGCGCTGGCCTCCCCGCTGGGCGAGGGCGTCTTCGAGGGCATGACCGGCTCCGACTGCCTGGCCGCGAGCGCCCGGATGGGGTGGATGCCCTCCTACCCGACCTTCGACCGCAATCCGCTGGAGCTGGGCGAGGCCGCGGACCCGATTGCCGAAACGATTCAGCAGCTCAAGGACGGCACCCTCGGCTTCGCGGGCGAGGACCCCGACGCCCCGCGCAACTGGCCGCGCGTGCTGAACGTATGGCGGGCCAACCTGCTGGGCTCCAGCTCGAAGGGCAACGAGTACTTCCTCAAGCACCTGCTCGGTACGCACTCCAACCTGCCCGAGGACGGGCCGCGTTGCACGCCGAAGGACGTGACCTACCGGGACGAGGACGTCGAGGGCAAGCTCGACCTGCTCATGACGATGGACTTCCGGATGACCTCCACGACGCTCCTGTCGGACGTGGTCCTCCCGGCGGCGACCTGGTACGAGAAGCACGACCTGTCCTCCACCGACATGCATCCCTTCCTGCACGCCTTCACTCCGGCGGTGGACCCGCCGTGGCAGGCCCGCTCGGACTACGACGCCTTCAAGGGGCTCGCCGAGCGCTTCGGCGAACTCGCCGCGACGCACCTGGGCGTACGGAAGGACCTGGTCGCGACCGCGCTCCAGCACGACACCCCGGGCGGGGAGATGGCCCAGCCCGGCGGGGTCGCGCTGGACTGGTCCAAGGGCGAGTGCGAGCCCGTACCGGGCCGGACGATGTACAACCTCCAGGTCGTCGAGCGCGACTACGGCGCGGTCGGCGAGAAGTTCGCCGCGCTCGGGCCCCTGGTCGACACGCTCGGCGTGACGACGAAGGCCATCACCTTCGACGTCGCCGAGGAGATCGGCCACCTCGGCGCCAAGAACGGCACGGTCCGCGGTGGCATCGCCGACGGCCGCCCCCGACTGGAGAGCGCGCAGCAGGCCTGCGAGGCGATTCTCGCCCTCTCCGGCACCAGCAACGGCCGCCTGGCCACGCAGGGGTTCGAGACCCTGGAGAAGAAGGTCGGCACCCCTATGGCCCACCTGGCCGCCGAGGCCGAGGGCAAGCGGATCACCTTCGCCGACACGCAGGCCCGCCCGGTCCCGGTGATCACCTCGCCCGAGTGGTCGGGCAGCGAGGCGGGCGGGCGCCGCTACACCGCCTTCACGGTCAACACCGAACACCTCAAGCCCTGGCACACCCTCACCGGCCGCCAGCACTTCTTCCTCGACCACGACTGGCTGCACGAGGTGGGTGAGTCGCTGCCGGTCTACAAGCCGCCGCTGAACATGCACCAGCTGTACGGGGAGCCCGAGCTCGGCACCGTCGACGAGGGGGCGAAGTCGGTGGCCGTGCGGTACCTGACCCCGCACAACAAGTGGGCGATCCACAGCCAGTACCAGGACAACCTGTACATGATGACCCTGGGCCGCGGCGGCCAGACGGTGTGGATGTCCCCGCAGGACGCCGATGCGATCGGCGTGGCCGACAACGACTGGATCGAGGCGGTCAACCGCAACGGCGTGGTCACCGCCCGCGCGATCGTCTCCCACAAGATGCCGCCCGGCACGGTCTACATGAACCACGCGCAGGAACGCACGGTCGGCGTCCCCAGGACGGAGAAGACCGGCCGCAGGGGCGGCATCCACAACTCGCTGACCCGGGTGATGCTCAAGCCCACCCACCTCATCGGCGGCTACGCCCAGCTGACCTGGGCCTTCAACTACCTGGGCCCGACCGGCAACCAGCGCGACGAGGTGACGGTCATCCGTCGCCGCGACCAGAACGTGGAGTACTGAAGGCTATGCGCGTGATGGCACAAGTGGCGATGGTCATGAACCTCGACAAGTGCATCGGCTGCCACACCTGCTCGGTCACCTGCAAGCAGGCGTGGACCAACCGCCAGGGCACCGAGTACGTCTGGTTCAACAACGTCGAGACCCTCCCCGGCCAGGGCTACCCGCGCCGCTGGGAGGACCAGGAGAAATGGAAGGGCGGCTGGGAGCGCACCCGCTCGGGCAAGCTGCGCCTCAAGGCGGGCGGCCGGCTCGCCAAGCTCGGCAAGATCTTCGCCAATCCGGACCTGCCGGAGATCTCCGACTACTACCAGCCCTGGACGTACGAGTACAAGAACCTCACCGAGGCCCCGGCGGGCGACGACCTGCCCACCGCGCGCCCCGTCTCGCAGATCACCGGCGAGCCGATCGACAGGATCGAGTGGGGTCCCAACTGGGACGACAACCTCGGCGGCGCGCCCACGCACGCCCCGAAGGACCCGATCATCGAGAAGATCCGCGACGAGGTCGGCGAGAAGATCCGCTTCGAGTTCGAGCAGAGCTTCATGTTCTACCTCCCGCGGATCTGCGAGCACTGCCTGAACCCCGCGTGCGTCTCGTCCTGCCCCTCGGGCGCGATGTACAAGCGCGAGGAGGACGGGATCGTCCTGGTGGACCAGGACCAGTGCCGCGGCTGGCGGATGTGCGTGAGCGGATGCCCGTACAAGAAGGTGTACTTCAACCACCACACCGGCAAGGCCGAGAAGTGCACCTTCTGCTTCCCGCGCATCGAGGTCGGCATGCCGACCGTGTGCTCGGAGACCTGCGTCGGCCGGATGCGCTACCTCGGCGTGATGCTCTACGACGCCGACAAGGTCGCGGAGGCCGCCGCCGTCGAGGACGAGCACGACCTCTACCCCTCGCAGCTGGAGTGCTTCCTCGACCCGGCCGACCCGGCCGTCGTCGCCGCCGCGCGCGCGTCCGGCATCACCGACGAGTGGCTCGACGCGGCCCGCCGCTCCCCCGTCTACGACCTGATCGCGACCTACCAGGTGGCCCTGCCGCTGCACCCGGAATACCGGACGATGCCGATGGTCTGGTACGTCCCCCCGCTCTCCCCCGTGGTCGAGGCGGTCGCCGCCACCGGCAGCGACGGCGAGGCCGCGGGCAACCTCTTCGGGGCCATCGACGCGCTGCGCATCCCCGTCGCCTACCTCGCCGAACTGATGACCGCCGGTGACACCCACCCCGTGCGGGCGGTGCTGCGCCGGATGGCCGCGATGCGCGCGTACATGCGGCGGGTCAACCTCGGCGAGGAGCGGGAGGAGTCCATCGCCCGGGCCGTCGGCCTGACCGGCCGGGAGATGGAGGACATGTTCCGGCTGCTGGCCATCGCCAAGCTGGAGGACCGCTTCGTCATCCCGACCGCCGCCCGCGCCGACGCGGAGGCGCTCGCCGACACCCGTCCGCTGGACGACGGCTGCCCCGTGGGAGCACCGCGGGAGCCGCGCGTCCTGCTCAACATCGGCCCGACCAGGAGGACTTCGTGACACCGGACGCCGTCGTACGACTGGTCGCGGGCTGCGTGCTGCAGTATCCGGGAGACTACTTCCATGACGAACTCCCCCGGCTCCGTTCGGCCCTGGCCGGGGCGGCCCCCGAACAAGCCGAACCACTCGGGGCCTTCCTCGACGAGGCCGAGGCACAGACCCCGCTCCAGCTGTGCGCCCAGTACACCTCGACCTTCGACACCCGCAACCGCCGCTGTCTCTACCTCACCTGGTGGGTGGACGGGGACACGCGCCGACGCGGGCTGTCGCTGGTCCGGCTGAAGCGCATCTACCGGGACTTCGGGCTGGAGTACACGGGCGAGGAATTGCCCGACTTCCTGCCCGTGGCGCTGGAGTTCGCCGCCCGCGTGGAGGACGCCGGCACCCGGCTGCTCCAAGAGCACCGGGCCGGGCTGGAGCTGCTGCGCCTGGCGCTGACCGAGGCCGGGTCGCCCTACGCGCGGGTGCTGGAGGCGGTCTGCTCGACGCTGCCCGGTCCCTCGCCCGAGACCCGGGCCGAGGCGAAGGCGCTCGCGAAGAACGGGCCGCCGCAGGAGCTCGTGGGCGCGGGATCGGCCCTCGAACCCTTCGGCCCGGGCCTGGACATGCCCGAGGACCTCCCGGTCGCCCTCCCGGTCGGCCGCCCGCCCGGCAGATCCGTCGACCTGCCCTGGCCCCAGGTGCCCGAGCGGCCGGTCGGCCTGAGGGACGCGGTGGCCTGATGGACCTCCTCCTGTGGGGCGTACTGCCCTACGTCTCGCTCACCCTCCTCGTCGCCGGCACCCTCTGGCGCGCCCGGTTCGACGCCTTCGGCTGGACCACCCGCTCCTCGCAGGTGCACGAATCGCGGCTGCTGCGGATCGGTTCGCCGCTCTTCCACTTCGGCATGCTCTTCGTGGTCCTGGGCCACGTCGTCGGCCTGCTGATCCCGAAGGGCTGGACCGACGCGGTCGGCCTGAGCGACCACGCCTACCACCTCCTCGCGATCTCCACCGGGACTGTGGCGGGCGTCGCCGCGGCCGCGGGCATCGGGGTGCTGGTCCACCGGCGCTTCACGGTCCCGGCCGTCCGCAGGGCCACCCTGCGCAGCGACCACCTCATGTACACGTTCCTGCTCGGCGCGATGGCGCTCGGCCTGGCGGCCACGGTCCTGGGCTCGACCGGCATGACGGACGATTACAACTACCGGACCGGCATCTCCGTCTGGTTCCGCAGCCTGTTCACCTTCCAGCCGGACTACCACGTGATGGCGGGCGCCCCGCTCGTCTTCCAGGCGCACATCCTCTTCGGCTTCACGCTTTTCGCGCTGCTCCCCTGCTCGCGGCTGGTGCACATGTTCTCCGCGCCGCTGACATACCTTTTCCGGCCGTACGTCGTCTACCGCGGGCGGGACCCGGAGCAGTTGGCCAACCGCCCGAGCAAGCGGGGCTGGGAGCGCCTGTCGTGACCGGCGCCCCGCGCACGGTCGTGCGCACGCCGGTGCACGCGGTCTCCGAGCGCCCCTTCATCGTCATCTGGGAGGCCACCCGGGCCTGCCCGCTGGCCTGTCTGCACTGCCGCGCCGAGGCGCAGACCGCCCGGCACCCGGCGGAGCTGGACGGGGCCGACGCCCGCCGGGTGATGGACCAGACCGCCGCCTTCGGCACGCCCGGCCCGCTGTTCGTGATCACCGGCGGCGACCCCTTCCAGCGCGCCGACCTCACCGAGCTCGTCGCGTACGGCACGGGGCTCGGGCTGCGGGTCGCGGTCTCGCCCTCCGGTACGCCGACCCTGACCCGGGAGAACCTGGCCGCCGTCCGCGCGGCGGGGGCCATCGCGCTGTCCCTCTCCCTGGACGGGTCGACGGCCGAGCGGCACGACGGCTTCCGCGGGGTCGAGGGGGTCTTCGACTGGACCCTGGACGGCTGGCGCGCGGCCGGGGAGCTCGGGCTCAAGGTGCAGATCAACACCACCGTGAGCCGCGAGAGCCTGGAGGACCTCGCCGACATCGCGGCGGTGGTGCGGCGCGAGGGCGCGATGCTGTGGTCCGGCTTCGTGCTGGTCCCGACGGGGCGCGGCGGGCGGCTGGCGTCCCTGACGCCGGACGAGACCGAGGACGTACTGCACTTCCTCTACGACTGCGGCGCCGTGATGGCGACGAAGACCACCGAGGGCCACCACTTCCGGCGGGTCGCGCTCCAGCGCACGGTCCTCGACGCGAAGGGCGAACGACCGGTGCTCGGCCCGCTGTACGAGCGGCTCTCGGCCCGGGCGCGCGAACGGGGCGTCTTCGACGGCGTCCGGCGCGCGGCGCGCAGGCCGCCGATGGACGTGTCCTCGGGGCGCGGCTTCGTCTTCATCTCGCACACCGGCGAGGTGCACCCCAGCGGGTTCCTGCCGGTCTCGGCGGGCAACGTGAAGAACCACCCGCTGACCGAGATCTACCGGGGGTCGGCGCTGTTCACCACGCTGCGCGATCCGGAGCTGCTGCGCGGGAAGTGCGGGGCGTGCGAGTTCAAGACCGTGTGCGGGGGTTCGCGCTCGCGGGCCTACGGGTTCACCGGAGACGTGCTGGCGGCCGACCCCTACTGCGCCTACGAGCCGGGGAGCTTCCCCCACCAGGAGGAACTGCGGGTGCTGACCGAAAGCACGAGGCGCTGACGCACCACCTTCCCCTATGTTGCAGAGGGGGTCATACCGGTCACGGGAGAAGACAATGCGATCAGTGATCGTCGTCGGTGGCGGCATCAGCGGCCTGGCGGCCGCCTGGCAGCTTCGCGGCACGGCGGATGTCACCGTCCTGGAGAGCCACACCAAGGTCGGCGGCAAACTGCGCACCGGCACCATCGCGGGCATCCCCGTGGACGAGGGCGCGGAGTCCCTGATGGCCCTGCGCCCGGAAGCCGTCGAGCTGGCCGCGGCGGTCGGGCTCGGGGACGCGCTCTGCGATCCCGCGCACTCCGCCACCACCATCTGGACCAACGGGGGGCTGCGGGCGCTGCCCGCCGGGCACGTCATGGGCGTGCCCACCGACCCGGCCGCGCTGGCCGGTACCGGGCTGCTCTCCGCGGCGGGCGTCGCGCGGGTCGCCGCCGAGGAGACCCTGGACGCGCCGGCGCTCACCGAGGACTGCTCGGTCGGTGCCTACCTGGCCTCCCGGTTCGGCCGGGAAGCCGTGGACCGGCTCGTCGAGCCGCTGCTCGGCGGCATCTACGCCGGGCGCGCCGACCAGCTCTCGCTGCGCGCCGCCATGCCGCGGATCGCGGCCCTCGCCGAACAGGGCGGCCCGCTGCTGCCCGCGCTGCGCAGGATGCGGGCGGCGGGGGCGCCGCGCCCGGCGGCCGTCGCCGTCCAGGGCGTGACGGGCGGCGCCGGACGCTTCCCGCAGGCCGTCGCCGCGGCGTGCGGGGCACGGATCCTCACCGGTACGACGGCACGCTCGCTGCAGCAGACGCCGGGCGGGGGGTGGCGGGTGCTCGCGATGACGGACGACGGGCCGCTGACGATGGAGGCGGACGGGGTGATCCTCGCGCTGCCGGCCTTCGCGGCGGCGGAGCTGCTGCGGCCGCACTCGCCGCTGGCCGAGGCGGAGCTGTCGGGGATCGCGCACGCCTCGACGGCCGTCATCACGATGGCCTTCTCGCGGGCGCAGGCGCACTTCCTGCCCGAGGGGAACGGGTTCCTGGTTCCGCCGGTGGACGGGCACGTGGTGAAGGCCGCGTCCTTCCTCTCCAACAAGTGGGGCTGGCTGGGTGATTCGGCTCCGGACACCTTCGTGCTGCGGGCCTCCGTCGGGCGGGTCGGCGAGGAGGAGCTGCTGGAGCGGCCGGACCGGCACCTGGTGCGGGCCGCGATCGCCGAACTCCACCATGCGGTGGGGCCGATGGGCGAGCCGGTCGCCACGCGGGTGACGCGGTGGGAGCGGGGGTTGCCGCAGTACGGCGTGGGGCACCGGGAGCGGGTGGCGCGGGTGCGGGAGGCCGTGGCGAAGCTGCCGGGGGTGGCGGTGTGCGGGGCGGCGTACGAGGGCGTGGGCGTAGCCGCCTGCGTCTCCACAGCCCGCACCGCGGCCACGTCCCTCTTCCCGCCCCGGCCGAGCCGTGACCCCCAGCCCAGCAGCTACACGCTCTCGACCTGGGCGGGTGGGCCGCGGCACGAGAACCGCTTCGTGTACTACCTGCAGACCGA